>JABSOJ010000163.1 GCA_013216005.1 Alteromonadaceae bacterium
GATTTGAGATAGTTGCTTTTAATGCACTACGCTTTTCAGCAGATTGTGCTACTAATTTGGTACGTTTTGCTTCACGAGCTTTCATTGACGTTTTAGCCATAACTCTACACCTTCTTCTTGAATGGGAAGTTAAAGGCAGTCAGCAATGCATGACCTTCTTCATCAGATTTTGCGCTGGTAGTGATAGTAATATCCATACCGCGGATCTTATCGATTTTATCGTAATCGATTTCTGGGAAGATGATTTGCTCACGAACACCCATGCTGTAATTACCACGACCATCAAATGACTTAGGATTTAAGCCACGAAAATCGCGAATACGAGGAATAGAAATAGCGATTAAACGCTCTAAAAATTCCCACATGCGTTCACCGCGTAAAGTTACTTTTGCGCCTATAGGGTAGCCTTCACGGATCTTAAAGCCAGCAACAGATTTGCGTGCTTTAGTGATCTGAGGCTTTTGTCCTGAGATTGCAGTAAGATCATTTGTGGCGTGTTCTAACACTTTCTTATCAGAAATTGCTTCACCAACACCCATATTAAGGGTGATCTTTTCAATCCGAGGGACTTGCATGACACTTTTATAACTGAACTTCTCCTGAAGGTCAGCTACAACTGTATCTTTATAAAAATCATGCAGTTTCGCCATCGTTTACTCCAATTATATTAATTCGTTATTAGATTTGAAAAAACGTACTTTTTTGCCGTCTTCAACTCTAAAACCAACTCGATCACCTTTACCCGTTTTAGGGTTAAGGATCGCAACGTTGGATACGTTTAAAGGTGCTTCTTTCTCAACAATGCCACCAGGTTGCTGTAACTGAGGTACAGGTTTCTGATGTTTCTTGATTAAGTTAATACCTTCAACAAATACTTTGCTGTTTTCAACAAGAACTTTAGTGACTTTACCAGTCTTACCCTTGTCTTTACCTGCAAGTATGACTACTTCATCATCACGACGAATCTTAGATGCCATTATCGTGACTCCTTAAAGTACTTCTGGTGCAAGTGAAACGATTTTCATGAACTTTTCATTACGAAGTTCACGCGTCACAGGCCCAAAAATACGAGTACCAATTGGCTGTAAATTTGCGTTAAGCATTACAGCCGCGTTGCCGTCAAAACGAATGGTTGAACCATCCGAGCGACGTACGCCCTTTTTAGTGCGCACCACTACCGCCGTAAGAACATCACCTTTTTTTACTTTGCCGCGAGGATTTGATTCCTTCACTGCAACTTTAATGATGTCACCTATGCGTGCATAGCGACGGTGCGAGCCTCCAAGGACCTTTATACATTGTACACGTTTGGCGCCGCTATTATCAGCAACGTCAAGCTGTGATTGCATTTGGATCATTTTATGTCTCCGCTAATTATCTTTAGTTAATACAAGAAAAACTAAAAACAAGATAAAATTCAAGGCCAGAAATTGACCCGTCACTGCCTCTAAAACCCCACTTGAACCACATTGAACTAAAGACTCAAACCAAGCGGGCGCAAGATTATAACACCAGTTTTTTAAAAGTGGTACCTTATTTAGCTAAAAATTAACCAATGGGGGAATTATCTTCTATGCAGAAGCTAACATGAACCAACATTTGTAATTAACGCTGCAGGAAATTTAGAAGCTAATCATATAATTACTAGAGATAAATTACCGTTGCCTTAGTTACGAATAACTTTTAAGTAAAAATTCCTACATAAAAGTATAATTAGTGTCTGAACGGAAATCCTGAAAGCCTTATTTTACGGGGTATTCAAGCAATATTGCAAAACGAAGATTTTGTTATTTTTGGCTAAAAACGGCCAAAACGCTTAAATCTACATCAATACCGACTGATTAGCTTAAATCTTCGTTTTGAATTAATCGCTACAGCCCATGTGTAGCAATGGCTATTGACTTTTCGTTCGGGCACTAATTAATAAATAATCTTTCAATTTGGCAATAACATTGATGGTTACTGCAATATATCAGGTATTAAATATCGATTTTCGTTCTGATTCAAAGGATAGTAATTCTTGAAAACCACACTACGTATAGCGTTGGTAACCATACGTAAAACTAGTTTTATCTTTCACAAAAAAATCCCCACGTTTATCACAAGTGGGGATTTTAAATAATATTTCAATAGTTAAATATTTTCAGGAAGTGATCAGAAATGTAAAACAGCCCCGACAAATACACCTTTAAAATCTAAATCAGCATAAAAGTCATCTATATCATCCAACTCT
This sequence comes from Alteromonadaceae bacterium, assembly GCA_013216005.1. Classification (GTDB taxonomy): domain Bacteria; phylum Pseudomonadota; class Gammaproteobacteria; order Enterobacterales; family Alteromonadaceae; genus JABSOI01. The sequence goes on from JABSOJ010000163.1 coordinate 2,234, forward strand.
AACTTCACAGAGCGATATCCCAGAGTAATATTTAGATCAACAGCTAGATTATCAACTAATTCATAACTAATGCCTGTCTGATAATCATATAAAGTATTATCGTCGATAGATAATAAATTACCTTGAGCAAAAATATTAAAGCCAGTAAAAGGTAAGCCAACAACAGTAGAAACATACAATAAGGGAATAGTGGCTGAAGTTTTCAGATCCCCTGTTAACGATCCTTCCACAGCCTTAACATTAATATCAGCCTCAAGTTCTCTAAAGGTTATCCCAAAATCAAAAGTTAATAAATCATTATCAAATAGTTCATAATATAAGGTGTAATCGACATAGCTAACATTAAAATCCGTATTTACATCAATCCCGTTTCCGAATGCTGTGTCACCAAATACATAATCCATGTTAAGGGTCGTTGCACCATCAGTATCTAACTTTGTTTTCGAAATTTTAAAATTAGGGATCAAAGGCAGTGGATGTTCGACAGCAATAAAGGCACTAGCTTGTTGTTGACCATCAAAATTAAAGACTTGTTGGTTGGTACTCTTTTCACCAAACACACCTTGTGCATCGTTATCCCATACTTGACCACCGATATATACGCCAACAACATCTGCCTTACTGCTCATCGACATAACTGCTAACAAACTGGCAGCTATTACTGCTTTTCTCATTTTGATTTCCCTTTTAACTTTTATTGATACTAACCTTGGCTAAGTAATTCGTTTAAGTCAATTAAAGCAGCATTGGCACGTGAAATATAATTCGCCATCACTAAAGAATGATTAGCCATCAGACCAAAACCATCACCATTTAAAATCATTGGACTCCAAATAGTTTGTTGGCTCGCTTCTAATTCTCGTATAATTTGCTGAACACTTACTTTAGCATTTTTCTTTTCCAAAACATCATTGAAATCAATCTCTACTGCTTTTAAGAAATGCAATAGAGCCCAACACGCCCCACGTGCCTCATAAAATTCATCATCAATTTTCCACCAACTCGTTTTTAACTGTAATGATTTCTCTGTAATAGTGGATTGTTGCGCAACATTATCACCTGCTAAATCTGTATTAATTTGCTCTCTACCGACACTAGCACTTAATTTTTGTGAATAACTACCCAAACGTTGGGTTACTTCTCCTATCCAATCCCTGAGGTTATCGGCCCGAGCATAAAATTGTGCACTTTGGTTATTAACATTCGTAAGGGCTGTACGATAGGCATAAAGTTCTTTAATCGCTTTACTATATTCGCCTTCTGAACTTGGCATTGCCCAACTTGTATGGCTAATATTTAATTTAGGCTGTGCCGTCTGCAGATTTTGATTCTCCAATGATTGAGATTGAGAACGACTGAATTCCTGACGCATTACCAATGCCATGTCACGGATCATTTCTAATGCACCGAATTCCCAAGCAGGGATGTTATCAAGAAAAATCGAAGGTGGTATAGCATCGTTAGATAAATAACCTCCGGGTTTATTCAATAGCGCTTCTGTTACTCGAATTAAGGTAGTGGTGGTTGTATAACCAACAACAGGCGTCACATTTTCCGATTTTGCATCCTTTATCACTTCAGCACGAACGTTAAAAGCATCGGGCTCAAAACTCCAATAAACGCCGAGTAAGTAAAAAATAAAAAAAACACTAAAAGTAAGTGATACAACCGTTTTGGTAGAAAAGTTAATTTTCATATCCATCCCCTATTGATGTTTATGCTGATGTTGCTTTGAACGCTGCTTATTTTTAATACTTTGCACTGGTAACTGTATCGTAAAATCTTTATGATCAGCAAAGTGCAGTGTTATTGATACCATCTGATCTTGTTTTAATGGCTGATTCAAATCAAAAATCATCAAATGTAAGCCTGAAGGATGCAACACAACCGTATTTTGTGCTGGTATTTCAATTGACAGCCGTTGTCTCATTCTCATCATTCCATTGTCCATAGTATGTTCATGAATTTCAACCCTTGGACTAACATCACTACTAGCGCCAATGAAACTTAGTTTTTGCAATGAACTATTGTGTATCGTCATATAAGCAGACGAAATAGAAGTTCCAGGGATTGTTTCTCTAATATAGCCAGTATTAACGGAAATTTCCGCCTTATTAAAACTTTTATCGACTTTTTTTTCAGCTATAGCATTAAAACCTATAACATAAGTCAATAAAATATAGATAATAAGAGTGTTTGAATACGCTTTGTTCATATCTTTCTATACTTCCCTATCCAGAACCATTATTGTTAATTATCATGTATTGTAACCAAGCCAAAGCAAAATGGATAATTTAATTATTACTGAAGAAAACCATGGGGTTTTCACTATCACTTTAAATCGCGCAGAAAAAAAAAATGCGTTAAACAATTTAATGTACCAACAACTTTGTCAAGCATTTCTACATGCTAGCCAAACAAACAGTATTCATTGCGTATTAATTCGTGGCAACCAATCTTGTTTTTGTGCTGGCAACGATTTACAAGATTTTATTGAAACCCGCGAAAATGATGAATTAGCTGCTTTTAACTTAATTAAAATCCTTGTCGACTTTAACAAACCGTTAGTGGCAGCTGTTGCAGGACCAGCCATAGGTATTGGTACAACACTTTTACTGCATTGCGATATGGTTATTGCGGCCAGCAACAGTAAATTTCAATTACCCTTCACTAAATTAGGTTTATGTCCTGAAGCCGGTTCAAGCCTGTTACTACCAATGCGAATTGGTCATGTAAAAGCATTTGAATTATTAGTTTTAGGCAAATCTTTCAATGCTGAACAAGCTTTACAATATGGATTAATCAACCAGTCTTGTTCTGATGATGAACTATTCCATATTGCAGAGCACGTTGCGCAAACCATTGCTAATTTACCTCTCGATGCTGTAAAAACAAGTCGACAACTTATGCGTCAAGCAACCACTGCTGTACTTCCCCAGTTGATTGCTGATGAGGCAGAGCAGTTTGCCCGTCTAATGAATACAGAAGAGTGTAAAAGTATTTTGTCTAAATTTTTTAACTAATTTCATATTGTAGAAGTGATTTTCAACTAGTGTTCATCCTGAAACGGGATAACACTAGCCAGGGTGATAACTTTTCTTTTCTTTTGTCACCAACCAGATCACTCCAGCAATTAAAAATACAGGCCAGAAAAAACCAAGCATCACCATCGCGACGCTACCAAATATGAGCATTATAGCAAAAATAATTGAACCAAAAACGCTCAAAACAATCGCTAAAGCAACAACAACTAACAAAACCACTACTAATGCTGAAACACTGATCGCTTTTAGAGGCTCTATAAGTTCATTACCGACATAAACATCGACATCAAGCATTTCTATTAAGCTGACACCAAAAACATAAGTTAAAAATAAAGTTGCTATCATCGCTAGCATTAATGATTTACAAAATGACATAAAACCTCCGAAAATTCATTATTTTCTTAACTATTGTTTGTTTAACCATATTTGCTGTTTGGCATCAAAATAGATGCAACCAAATAAGCCACCCCTGTAGCTACAGGGAAAGTAAGCAGGGCAAAAATTGCGGCAACACGCACTACTAACCTCGGAAAATCATAATACTTGGCTATCCCAGCACAAACACCTGACAACTTTTTATGTAATAAATCTTTTTCTAAAGTTTTATTTATTGAATACTTACGATTATGACTCATGGTTTAATTCCTCTTCTGTTAATTAATAAACTCTTCAAGCTAATTGCTAGCACTGCACACATAAAAATAGTTATACCGGTGCTAAACAAAGAGCGAGCGATAGTTAATTAACCGTTAACTACTTTTTTCTTCATCTGTTCAAGTTCTTGTTCGATGTTGTCATCAATTTCCAGATCCTTGAACTGGCTTTCCAGATCTTTATTCTGCATCATGTCATAAGCTTCAATTTCAGCTTCAACTTTGTCTATTTTTTGTTGATAACGTTCAAATTTACTAATTGCTTCATCAATATTGTAAATTGCCGCTGTTTCTCTAACTCTTAACCTAACTTGCGCTGATTGTTGACGTAAAATACAAGCTTCTTGTTTACGCTTCGCTTCACTTAGTTTTGCTTGTAAACACTGACTATCTTCTTGAACAGCAGTTAAAAATTCATCTACTTGCGATAACTCTTCCTGCAAACTCGCTAATTTTTCGTGATTTTTATGTTTTTCAACTAATGCACTTTTTGCTAAATCCTCTCGCCCTTTCGCTAATGCTAGCTCGGCCTTTTTTTGCCAGTGAGCAATACAGGTTTCTAATGAACGAACTTGACGTAATACCGTTTTTTTATCTGCAATGTGTTTTGCTGCTGTTGATCTAACTTCAACAAGTGTTTCTTCCATTTCTTGAATGATCAAACGGATCATTTTTTCAGGATTTTCAGCCTTGTCTAACATGCTATTAATATTGGCATTTATAATATCTGTAAAACGTGAAAACATACCCATAATAATTCTCCTACTCGTCTGCTGTTAAATTTTGTTTTTGATTTTCTGTCGATTTGACCATTTTATTACTTGTTGGTGTATATCCAACTAAGACATTATCGATTGAATAAATTTTAACTCCCTTAGCAATAGACTCCTGTAACTGCGCACTGAGTTCTTTCATCACTAACTGGCTTTGTTCAATAACAACTTTGGCTAATGCACTCTCCAATGAAGGTTGTTCTGCATTAGCACTAAACATTACACCAGTACTTAATAGCAAGGCGAGCATCTTACTTTTACGATTAAATAGTTTCATTACTTATATCCTTATTTTAATATTTGTTAAAAAGTTAACCGTTAACTCTTAGTCTTGTTATAGCTATTACAAGCTACATGCCAACAATTATAATTATCACAACACGTTGAATAACAAGAGCTTTATTTAACAAATCGAAATAAAGGTTAAACAGTGACATATTATGTCTCACGAACTAATAGGGGATTTAACCAATTCATTGGTTAAATTGACCACACTAACTTTCAATAGCCACAAAATATTAAGAGTTGATTTAATGAGGAAGAATAGAAATGATTTGATAGAAATGTACCCAATGAAATTGGGTACATGAACGTCTGTTATTCGGTAGTCACGGGAAATTCGACTAACTTTCCCCACTCACTCCATGAACCATCGTAAACTGAAATAGAGCGATAACCACATAAATCTGCCGCCAAAGCTAAAACACAAGCAGTAACACCAGAGCCACATGTCATAATTAATGAATCGGCCGAATTTACCTTCCCTGAGAATAAATCGACAAGTTGTTCTCGCGATACAAATCGTCCTGACAATAAAAGCTCAGTATAGGGTAAGTTTATTGCACCTGGCATATGACCACTACGTATCCCTTTTCTGGGCTCTGCCATTTGACCATAAAACCGTAACATTGCCCTTGCATCTATAACTGCAGATTGTTTTGCTGCCAATGCTGCTTGTACATCAAATTTATCCGAAAAATATTGCTTATGATATTTCCCTTCAAAGTTACCGGGTTTGACTATCGATTTATGACCTGAGCACTCTTGCGCCTGCTCTATCTTATAACCTTGAGTTATCCACTGAGGTAAACCACCTTGCAACACAGCAACATGTTTATGTCCCATGGCTTTGAACATCCACCAAGCTCTTGCACTGGAAAATATACCATAGCAATCATAAACAACAATTTGACTGGTGTTATTGATACCCAATTGTCGAGCTTCTTCAATAAATTGTTCTGCGGATGGCATTGTATGAGAAAATTCTGAAATGAGATCTGAAAAATTTCCTTCTAAATCAAAGAATTTAGCAGTTGGAATAATTGTGTTAGGCCATACTTGATTAGGTTTAACCATTTTACCTACAGGGCCTATGCTTGCGTCTAAAACAACTAAATCGCCAGTATGCAAAATAGCATGTAATTGTTGTGGGGTAATAACATCTGTAAAAAATTGTTGTGACATGGCTTTGAATAAATATTAATAGCTAAAAGTTAGTTGTCAAAGCTATAAGATTTTATCGCATATGTACAGTTTATGGCTCTAATTAGAATAGGACCAAAACGGGGTTTTGTGGTTAATGAATATATGTTTACTAAGACAAAATGTTAATGCAGATCACTCACAACTAATCTGCTTTCATTATAATCTGTTACCTGCATTAATATTTTTTTCAAAAAAACTTACCACTAACGATGTAGCTAATAAACACACGCATGGAAACATCATCAAACTAAATAATATAGATAAACTTGGCATAATTTTATAATCCTTATTCTTCTGTAAACGTTATTTCTTTTTTACTACTGTTTTTAACAACTAAAGAATTGTTCTTTAGGTTTATTAAAAATGGCGCCTGCAAGTTCTGTAAACTCATTTGAATATCACGACCAAGCTCTTTAGCTAATTGCTCATTCATTTGCAGAACATTTTTTTGCATCACGAAAACTTCATTTCCAAATTGAATGTCATCATTCGCAAAGCTAGGTAATGAGGTAATTAAACCCGTTAATAAAACGGCTGAAATTAACAATTTCATAGTCATTCTCCAACACCCTTATTAGTTAAGATGCAATAACTACTTCAAAGGTTGTGCCATAAAATGACAAAAACACTAACAAACTGATAAACAAAGAAATTTAGTTTAAAATAATTTCTAATTTAAAACACAATAGATGTAAAAAAGGTAGGCTTGGTTAAATAAACCATTAATTAGTAAAAAAGATTAACAAATTGTTTCTTTGAAAAAACATCTGGATTTAACTATTCCCGAATTAGGGACATACATTCCCTAATTCGGGATAAACTCCGTAAATTTATGAGAATTAAAATAGGTAGGAGGGAATATCTAAATCAAATTTTCGAGAACAAAAATCAAAACACTAAAGATCAGTAACTAACCATCGATAAATATTTCCTAACA
>JABSOJ010000164.1 GCA_013216005.1 Alteromonadaceae bacterium
CGTATTTGCCAGACAAAATTAATTCCCCTATGGGAAAGTTGATTATTTCTGCAGTATTTGACATACTTAACCTCGTTTTGAATTAACCGCATATCAAATCTTTCCACGGATTTATGCGGTTTTTTTATACTCAGCTAGGACAAATAGTTCGGATACTATTTAGCCGCCCACTCAACAACTAAAACACATTACTTGTTTACACCACTCCTCACTAAATATTGCTAGTAATATCAAGCTGCTTCATCTTCTAATGAAAAAACATCTGGTCGTAGATCGTGTTTAGAAACATTTTTATTAGTTAATTCAACAATTACTTTAACGTCTTGTGCTTGAATACTTCTATGCCCATTAATATACGACCTGATAGATACAGTTGATTTACTTAATTGTTCAGACATAGCACTTATAAATTCTTTTCTTTTTTCTAATGGTATTTTTGAAAAATATTTTGCTAATTTCATTTCTAAACTCCATTATCAATACATACAGTACAATAAACTATACTCAGTGTATTGTATTTGTCAATAAATGCATCTAACAAACCCTAAAAACAACTACTGATTGTTATGTTGAACTATATTTATGTAATAGGTATTATTAATTAACTATGAAAAGATGTAATAAAATTGGATAAACCTTTGACCAAACCTATCTGGGCGCAAAACGCTCAAAAAAGAATGAAACAACTAGGAATGTCACAACTTGAACTTAGCAACCAACTAGGACTTAAAACCGTAGGGGCTATTGGTCACTGGTTTAACGGAAGAAGGACACCTACATTAAAAAACATCGAGCTTTTAGCTGCTTGTATAAAAATGCCAATCACCGAGTTATTTAAAATCCCAGGGGAATCAAACACGTTAGATGGTGATGCAAAGCACTTAAACGATGCTTTGATGCTATTATGTCGAGCAGTCTCTGTTTCTGATGAAAATGTAAAGAATTTTTTTGAAGTATTCGAATTGATTGGAGCCGAAAATGTTATTAAGGCCGTAAAAATACTAAGTGATGCTGAGACTGAAGAAAAAAGTCATACTAGTGCTGTTATTGATATTTTTGATTTTATTAAAAAATCATCTTCATGAAACAGTTTCCACCTAGTACTTAAACACAGTAAAAATGATTGATTGAATTCACAAAAGAGCAAGTAATTATCCAGTGTGTTTTGACAGTTCAATCAATCATAATTAATGAGTCAAGGTACTAGTTAGTGCCTGAACGGAAAGTCTACATGTCTTATTACGTATGGGGTGTAGCTGCTTTTAAAGTTTGAAGATCTTTGGAAATCAGTCGGTTTTGATGATAATTCAAGCATATTATGTGTTTTTGGGCCAAACTTTCAAAATCTTCGTTTTTAAAAATAGCTCGAATAGCATATGTAGTAACACTTTCATGGGTTTCCGTTCAGGCACTAGTTAGTATTAATAGTTTATTCTACATATGAATTTATATTTTATGTTTTCGTCCTAGCAAGGTGACTTGTTTTGATATATTTATAAGTTCATCGTCAATCAACCTAATCTCGACAATTTTTTTACTTATATTTGGCATACTTTCAACTGCAGCTCTTCTGTGCGCCAATACCAACAATTCATTTACATAATCATCTAAGGTTTTTAACGTACTAACAACTTGATTATTTATTGATACCCTAACTTCTGAATTACTTTTTGCTCGAAACAGATATGTTACACCAAATGAAACCAACCCAACAAATAATAAAAAACTTATAAATTCAAACACTAAAAGCACCTCAACATTTCATTTCTAACGATTCAAGCATGAACAACTATACCACTTTAAAAAAATCTAATAACACCGAGCGCGATTGACAAAAATGCCAATATAACTTTAGTAATGAAATTAAAAATCCACTAATTACTTCTTGCAAACTGGCCTTGCAAACCGAAAAAGTCTCAAAGACCAATATATATAGTATATATTTGGCCATTGTTCTAATTGAAAAAGAAAAAACAGAAAAAATATTTACGCTTTAGAAGCCTTATATGTTGAAACTGTACATGTTAAAAATAGCAATGTGAATATGTTAATCAACGGTATTCCAAATTTATAAACATCCCCCAATAAATCAGTTCCTAATATTTGCCTGTCAACATACCGAACGAACTGCAGAATCATCAATAAAATAAAGATTGCAGCTATACCCAACCCATTTTTATCTAACTTTATATGAAAAAATTTATGAATTTTTAGTAGGAGGATTACTGCGAGAATATCAATTAAAGCAAAAGTAAAATACCAAATGAACCTACTCAACTCAATGCTATCTGAGATATTGAACAAATAAGGAGCGCCCAAAAACATTATGCCATTAACAATAACCACAACCGATATACTAACCAAAAAGGAATTAACAACTCTATCCTTAATAAGCCAGATCATTAAACAAACCGCATAACCCATCCATATATAACTATCTATATTCTCTAAGTGTTGTTGCCACATATAATCACTTCTTTTATAGTTGTGTGGGGAAGTTTCTTTAACTACCCCACACCTAACTACCCCTTAAAGAGGCTCATTCCCCCCACCATTTCCATAAAGTAGGGATATATTAATATTACTAACATCTTTATTAAGAACCACTGTCTTTGCTTCATCAATTGCTTCTAAAGCTATTATTCCAGCTTTACTTATTACAACAATATCATCCTTAAAATTATCCATTCTTCCACTTTGACTTTCAATGACTTTAGCAATATTTTTACCCAACAAATTATTAGCAGAATTTTCTAATTCACTTTCAGAAGACTTTACTTTATCTGTTTTCGTTGGGAAAGATGTTTGCAATGATGAAGATACATCACCCACTATAATACTCATTTGTCTTTTCTCGCCTTTCAAAGTTGAAATAGAAAGATAGCAAAAAATCGTACATAATACGAACAATTCACATAGCACTACAAATAGTATTGACCTATGATAAACTAATAACTACAATCAGTATGGTTAAGCAATACATACAGTATTTAATTTGTCTATCAAATAAAAAGATGAAGGACGAAAAATAACGCTTTTTAATCCTTCGTAAATGAAATGATGGTAATTACTATAAAGGGATTCAACAATAAAACTTTAAATGACTAATTGTATTTTTTCAGTCATGTAAAAAGCCTCTAGCATAATTATTTGTGGCTCTAACTACCTAAAGGAATAATCCATTTAGGTCTGATTATTGGAGAATATACGATGGAAATTTCGACAGCAAAAACAAATGAGTTATTAAACTCATTATCGGTGACAGTTTCCGCTGGCAATCGTGCTGGTTTGAAAATTGGCGCCTTCTATCAAGATAATTATTATTGCGTAATATGTATGGAAAAGAACATTAATTGCGCTATTGATTTACACGAAAACATTGCCCCGGTGGAATTAAATTCCCTCCTTCTAGATTTATTCGCAATTGTTCCTTCTTCTCAGAGAACACAAGGAACTTCATCATGAAATGTCAAACTATCACGCTTTATACTCAGGCAGTCCTTTGGACGGGTCTCAGTGATTTTAAAATTGAACACAACACCGTTGAACAAAAATCTTATGGTCTTTTTATCTACGTAACCCTGTTTACCCAAAGTATTAGGATTAAAAACATTGACGTTGACCAAGATAAGTTGACACAAAGTCGTATTAATTATTTTCAAGCTCAAAAAGATAACCTAAAAACAGAAACACAACTGAAACTTCAAAGTTTCGACGAGCAAATTGATAATTTATCGGCAATTGGAATAAAGGAGTATAAAAATGGATAAAATAAAGCAGCTATCTACCCCTTTTGAATCGCATGAAATTGGCTGGTGTGCTAAAGCTTATGGCCTTTCAAATGATGAGCCTTGGGTAAAAGTTATCCCTTACATCACAAGACGAGCAATTCAAGATCGGCTTGATGAGGTGTTCGGAGTATTCGGTTGGCAAAATCATACTAAACAGATATCTGCAAATGGTTTTCTGGTTGGTATCAGTGTAAAAAATGGTAATAAATGGCTGACAAAATGGGACGGTGCCGAGGGCTCTAATACAAATGGTTTAGACATGGTTAATAGTGGTTCATCAAACGCTTTAAAGCGTGCCTGTGCATTATTCGGTATCGGGCGTTACCTTGATGACTTAGATGATTTTTGGGCCGATTGTACTCTTACTGAAAACTATTACCACTCATACGGAAACGTATTGGAACATAAGACCAGCGGAAAACTCATTGCCTGGAAAAAGCCAAAAATGCCGTCATGGGCAATGCCTGGCTTTGATATCCAACAACATTTGGAGGATATGAAACAAACCAAAAACCTACATGACCTTGAGCTTACATTTACGATAACTAAAAAATCAGCCAGGGTACATCAAGATAAAAATTTGTTAAAAACGGCTATAGAAATCAAAGAGATTAAAAAAGCCCAGTTCAATAATGAAGCTGCTTTAAATGTATCAGAAGATACCAAAGCAATAACGGAGTGGTTACAAAGACAAACAAATGCGTTATCACTCGAACCTGATATTGCCTCTATTAAAAGTGCCTATAAAGCTACCTGTAGGGAGCTTAAACATCGACTGGTTGGAACCATCGTCGATGGCGAAGCATTAAAAAAAGAATTCAAATCCCATGTTAAAAAACGTCTAGCAGAGCTTAAAGAATAGTAGGTAACTTAGGATAAATAGATTGACCAAGCACACGACTTAATTCTGCAAATCAACTAACAAGAAATAATAAACGAGGAAAACTAAAATGATAACTGCAAATAATGAACGATTAGTTTTACCGACAGGTACCAAGCTGGTAATGCTTGATAAAAATGGCAACATTTTAAAGGAAGGGCACCTCCTAGAAAAAGAGGTTTTTAAATCTATTGGTAAAGCTCTAGCTAAAGTCATAGTGGATGGTGCAAGAGTCCTTACGAAGTCGGAAACTCAAATCTACTCAAACGGTAAATAATAATTCTAATTTGGTATAGCTCATATTTAAACTGACATTTTTGGATATGAGTTATTCGAACAATTGGTTAGGTGGTAGGTCATTAAATACCACTTTACTGACGTTTTTTATGAACCAAATTCATCTCAGCTAAGGGGCAGTTTAGATACGATAGCTGACATTTCATTATTTCGATTTTATGACTTCTCTGTGCGCTAAGCGGAAGCATCGAGTGACTAAACTAATACTTCGGCTCCTAGCCAAAAGCTGACATTTAGCCTTTACAAAATCATGATGATATTCAGGGAGGTACTAACCTAAATTTACAGCTCGTTTGTGGGGCAGGTTTAAGCTCATAGCTGTCGGTGACATTCAAAATCAGGAAGCTAACTTTTACCACAGATAATACCTAATTTAGATACGAATTTGTCTTAATAAATATTCCGCTTTATTATTAAGAATAAAAAAGCGGAATAATAAAATTACAGATACAAATAAACTCAGTAACTGGATTTTTAAATCATGGCAAACAGTCAATGACTACTTACCAGTACATAAAGAGTTGTCTTAAAGATTAGTTACTCATTAAATCTTTAATTAACTTAATTTGTTTTTTTGCTACTTGGTTCTCAGGTTGTAATAAAAGTATTTTTTGATAGTTGGCTAATGCTTCCTTGTATTGCTTCATAACAGCATAAGTTTCACCTAGGCTATCGAAGGTATTTGCCACCTCTGGATGCATTTCTGTATTTAATGTAAATACAGCTAAAGCACCCTCGATATTTTTTTGGTTTATTAGTTGATAGCCCCATTCGTTTAATTCACCCACATTAAAAAATAGGCCAAATTTATTTTCTAATCTGATGGTAGTGTCCATTATATTTTTAAAATTATGCTTAGACACTTCTTCTTTCAATAGCTCAAACGGTACTTGCCATCCATTTTCTTTTTTCATATCCGTTAAATAGATGCTCGCTATCTCATCAACAAATTGAATGGGTAAAGCACCCATCAAGTTGGTCAGTACAATAATCGATAAATCGTCTTCAGGATAGATCATTAGTGTATTTGCATTTCCACCACTGGCACTGACACCTCTATGCGCTTTTCGATTTTCCACTTGCCATCCTATAGCGTAGCCATTTTCAAACGAACTAAACCCTGCTGTACGACCATTATTTAATACAACAGGGGTCCATAAAGCGTCTAAATTAGATTCATTAAGCAAAGAGCCATTTTGTAAAGCAATGATATAATGTGCAAGCTCGTTCGCATTAGTACTCATCCCTGCCGCCGTTCTCATTAGTGGTGCAAATTCACCATTTTCAGTCCGTAGTTTGCCGTTTCGTCTATAACGGTATTGGCTTGCTTGATTTGGAATTACATCTTCAAGATAAGCAAAACCTGCTTGCTGAGTAAGTGGCATACCGACTTTAGAAAGTTGATTGTGTTTAATGAAATTGGTAAATTCTTGCTTAGCCAACTTGTTAATTATCATCCCTAAAATCACATATCCTGTTTGATTGTACTGAAACTGAGAGTTAACTTTGAATTTTAATGGCTTAGTTTGCACCAATTCCCATGCTGCATTGGGAACATTATTAGCAATTAAATCGATATTACGTCCACTTAAAATATTCGGTAAACCCGAAGTATGAGCAAATAACTGTTTAATTGTAAAGTGGTGCCAAGACATGGGCAGTTCATGTAAATGCTTACCTATTTCGTCATCTAGGTTGACTTTTTTCTGTTCAACAAGTTGCATAATAGCAACACCGGTAAACAGCTTTGTCATTGAATTAATAGGAAATATTGTTTCGTTAGTAACATTGACAGAATGCTGTAAGTTCGACTGACCATAACCTCGTGATTTAATGATTTTTCCGTTTTGAACTACGGCTAACTGTAATCCTGGAATTTTTCGTTCCACCATGATTTTCTGTATTAAGTCATCTGTTTCATCAGCGTAAGCTAGTTGTGCAAGCATATTGCTCATTAAAACGATTGCGCCCATAGTCGTTATTTTTAATATTTTCAATTTCTTCAACATTCAATTTATCCTTTATATACTAAACATGAAATCCAATAGTAAATATTCCTCTTCTGGGATCGTCAAGGAGTGAGTCGTTATTGGACTATTGTGTTGCCATACGAAAATTCGAAAAAACGTTAACAACGAAGGGAATAATGGCGTAGTTCTAATAAACATTCGACCGACTAAAAAAGTCGGACCTTCATTTATATTGGGGTAGAGAGAATAATTGAAATAACTTTACTAATTTTGATAATTTATAAATGTAATTTTCTATATTGAGAAGGTGTCATCAAAAGGTGTTTTTTAAAGGCGGTATTGAACGATGATTTTGAATTAAACCCAACTTCGTACAAGATCTCTAATACTGTTTTTGGCTGTTGCTCATTTGCGATTAGCATTTCGGCAGCTAAATTTATTCGATACAAATTTACGAAATCAAAAAAGTGTTGTCCTATTACTCTGTTGATAGTGACTGAAAGTTCACTGCTAGGTAGGTTAATTTGCCCTGCCAAAGTATCTACGCTCAAAGAGGGATCTAAAAAAGGTTTATTCTGTTGCATGTAGTCCCTTAATCGCGAAACAATTGCATCGTATTTTTCAGTTTCAATAGTGCTAATTTTATGATCATTTGAATGTTTTTGGCTCGCAGCCAGTTCATCCATCACTTCTATGGTTGAATTTACTCCGGTAAATAGTTCAGGCTTATGCAGCGCTTGCCACAATATCCAACAAATACTCAATAACATCGCAATAATCATGATTAGTTGCACCAACCTTTCATAGTCATAATCATGGTAAATGGAGAACCTAAAAAACGTTCTTCCTAAACCTATGATATAGATCAGAGTAAACAGAAATATCAGTTGGGTTAACCAGTGCTTGTTTAATCTATCTGCATCAGAGTAATTTTCAACAACAACTTTTCGATATCTTATTAAGTTTTTATAAATGGCTAAAAGGTACAAGCCAAGTTGTACAGACGTCATGAAATGAATAAAAGTTAATTCAGGAACATCAGTAAAATTGTCAAACCAAAGCTGTTTCGAGGCATTATCTACACTGAAAAAGTTGGGTATCATCACGAGACAGGCTATGACGTAAGGAATGGTGTGAAGCAAGTGTTTAATTTTTAATTTAAAGTCATTATAAATAACCCCTTTAACATAAAGATATAAAGTGGGTCCGAGAAACAGTGAAATATTATATCTGAGCATATCTAGATCGGGATAAGCTTGGTAAATGTCGTCAAATATGATGTTACTCAGATCAATGACTGCAACCAGTAAATAAGCTGCAAATAGCTTATGACTTAAGCGGTTGCCAGTGCTGAGACTACAAAGAAAGGCGGCAACTAATAAATGAGAAAAAAAGACCACTAAAACAATATTTTCAAAAATTAATACAATACTTTCAACCACTAAATGCTTTCCTGTTTTAAATGCTATTGGTTATTCTGATATAAGAATTATATCTAAATTATCAACTGTTGCGGTGCCATGGATTATAACAACGTTGAGGTTATTTTACTTTTCACAAATTCGTCTATTATTTCATAACAGATTAAATTTAGCGGAAAAAACTCTTCTAACTAAGCAGCAATTATACAGTTTGGTCGCTGGCATATAAAGCGAAAGCAAGCCCTTTGGCATTATTCTAAATCTCCGCAAAGCGAGTAAGTTATTCTAACTTCAATCAGGCACTAACTCGGTTATCGTTCTAAATAACCAAAACCCTATCGATATTATGATTACTTTGTCGGAGGAGTTTCGATTAGTGAAACAAAAGCTAACGTCAGCACAAGGTTAACATTAACTGTTTGATGATGAATGACCGCTGTGTTGGCTTAGTTTACATTCAGCCTGAGCGACTCATTGACAGAAATCATCATCAAAAAAATTATGTTTTTATCTATTGAAGAACGTCCGCTATCGTATCTTAAGCGACCAAAAAACGTCTTTAAAATTGACCTTTGCTAACGACCGTTTTGTGGCATAGTTAGCCTTTCGAATCCAGCCAAAACGTCCGCTAATAGCGATAAGCGGAATATTTGTGTTCATCACTGCTAGTACTTAAACACAGTAAAAATGATTGATTGAATTCACAAAAGAGCAAGTAATTATCCAGTGTGTTTTGACAGTT
>JABSOJ010000165.1 GCA_013216005.1 Alteromonadaceae bacterium
TATGCTCAGGCTAATAGTGCAATTAGTTTTAATCAAAACAACTAAATAAAAAAGCCTCAACATCTTGTAAGATATTGAGGCTTTTTAATTAATAACTTTATTAAATTAACAGCTTAATGCAAAACGAACTTTATTACACTACGTCCTGCCCTGCTTACACAATTCAAAATACTAGTGGTCAACTGAAATAATTTCATATTCAACAATGCCACCAGGCGTTTTGATTTCAATTTCAGAATCAACTGTTTTACCAATTAAACCACGGGCAATGGGTGAATTAACAGAAATTCGATTTTGTTTAATATCTGCTTCATCATCACCAACAATTTGATAAGTCACTTCTTCGTCATTATCAATATTTAACAGCTTAACCGTAACACCAAAAATAACTTTTCCTGTGTTTGATATTTTCGACACATCGATAATTTGTGCGTTACCTAATTTGCCTTCAATATCTTGAATACGGCCCTCACAAAAACCTTGCTCTTCACGCGCAGCATGGTATTCCGCATTTTCTTTTAAATCACCGTGTTCACGTGCCACTGCAATAGAAGCAACAATTTCAGGGCGTTTAACCGTTTTTAAGTGTTGTAATTCTACACGTAACGCTTCAGCACCTTGAATGGTCATTGGATATTGATTCATACCTTACCTTTTTATTCTAATTATTTAACCATTTACTGAGACCTCTCCCAATAAATAGCATTTCGTTTTTATTTGTCGCAATATGCTAGGGACTACTATAATCGAAATTAGCCACAATTAGCTACGTCTATTTACAAAGCTTGTGCAACTCTTGAATAGACGTTACTTTGCTTCTGTCATCAGCAGCATGTGACATACATGCAGCAAAAGCAGCATTTAATGTAGTAGTATAAGCAACTTTATATCGAAGTGCGGCTCCACGTAAAGCTTTTGAATCTTCAATCGCTTTCCGACCCTCAGTAGTATTAATGATATAACTGTATTCACCATTTTTAATTCTATCAAGAATATGCAGACGTCCTTCTTTTACTTTATTCACCAGACGCGTAGGAATATTAGCTTCACCAAGAATAATAGCCGTACCATGGGTTGAATCCAGTTCATAACCTAAATCAACCATAATTCTAGCTAACTCTACCACACGTTTTTTATCACTATCACGTACAGAAATCAACGCACGACCAGATTTAGGAACAGAAACACCAGCACCTAAATTAGCTTTAGCATATGCTTCTTCAAAGGTATCGCCCACACCCATCACTTCACCAGTTGAGCGCATTTCAGGGCCAACTAATGGGTCACTGCCATGAAATTTGTTAAATGGAATTACCACTTCTTTAACAGAGAAATACGGAGGAATAACTTCTTTGGTAATACCTTGTTCAGCTAACGATTTACCCGCCATAACCCGGGCACCAATTTTTGCCAATGGCACACTGGTCGCTTTTGAAACAAACGGAACCGTTCTGGCTGCACGAGGGTTTACTTCAATTAAGTAAACCTTATTATCTTTCACCGCCATTTGGGTATTCATTAAGCCAATAACACCTAATTCAAACGCCAGATCTGTTACTTGTTTGCGCATTACATATTGAATTTCTTGACTTAAACTATAAGCAGGCAATGTACAGGCTGAATCACCCGAATGAACACCAGCTTGTTCAATGTGTTGCATGATACCGCCGATGACAACTTGCTTACCATCACAAATGACATCAATATCTACTTCAATTGCATCATCAAGGAAATGATCCAATAATACAGGTGAGTCGTTAGACACACTTACTGCTTCGCTCATATAACGACGCAGATCTTCCAAATCATACACAATTTCCATTGCACGACCGCCTAAAACATAAGAAGGACGTACAACTAGCGGGAATCCAATCACTTCAGCTTTCACAAGCGCTTCTTCTAAAGATCTCACCGTGGCGTTCTGTGGCTGCAATAAACCTAAACGGTCTACAGCTTGCTGAAAACGTTCTCTGTCTTCTGCTCTGTCGATCGCATCAGGTGATGTGCCTATAATAGGAACACCTGCTTCCTCTAAAGCGCGGGCCAATTTTAGTGGTGTTTGACCACCATATTGCACAATTACACCTTTAGGTTTTTCGATACGTACAATTTCTAATACATCTTCAAAGGTGATTGATTCAAAATACAAACGATCTGAAGTATCATAATCTGTAGAAACAGTTTCAGGGTTACAATTGACCATGATAGTTTCATAGCCATCTTCACGTAATGCTAATGCAGCATGAACACAACAATAATCAAATTCAATACCTTGACCGATTCTGTTAGGTCCACCACCCAATATCATTATTTTATCTTTGTCAGTAGGGTTGGCTTCACACTCTTCATCGTAAGTAGAATACATGTAAGCAGTATCTGAACTAAATTCCGCCGCACAGGTATCAACACGCTTATAAACAGGAAAGATATTCGCATTATGGCGTTTTTTACGAATTTCAGCTTCACTAACACCAATTAAATCAGCTAAACGAGAATCGGCAAAACCTTTACGTTTCAGTTGTCGCAAATATTCAGGTGTTAAACCAGCCATACCGCCTTCAATAACTTTACCTTCTTGCAAGACAATGTCTTCAATTTGTACTAAAAACCAGCGATCAATCTTCGTTAATCTATAAATATCATCAACCGTTAAACCTAAACGAAATCCATCAGCGATATACCAGATACGATCAGCACCCGCTTCTTGCAATTCATGCATAATTTTAGTTTTAGCACCCGGCTGAGTGACATCAACTACAGAGTCAAAACCATTAACACCTACTTCTAAACCCCGTAATGCTTTTTGCATTGATTCCTGCTGGTTACGGCCAATAGCCATAACTTCACCAACTGATTTCATCTGAGTGGTAAGACGGTCTTCACAGCCTGCAAATTTTTCAAAATTGAAACGAGGTATTTTAGTAACAACATAATCGATGGTTGGTTCAAATGATGCGGGGGTTTTCCCACCCGTAATATCATTTGTTAATTCATCTAAGGTATAACCTACCGCTAATTTAGCGGCAATTTTAGCAATAGGGAAACCTGTCGCTTTCGACGCAAGTGCTGATGAACGGGAAACACGCGGGTTCATCTCAATAATGACCATACGCCCAGTATCTGGACAAATACCAAACTGTACATTTGAACCTCCAGTTTCAACACCAATTTCACGTAATACCGCAAGTGAAGCGTTACGCATAATTTGGTATTCTTTATCGGTTAGCGTTTGCGCTGGTGCTACAGTAATAGAATCACCGGTATGAATACCCATAGGATCAAAGTTTTCGATTGAACAAACAATGATACAGTTGTCATTTTTGTCACGAACCACTTCCATTTCATATTCTTTCCAACCAATTAATGATTCATCAATCAATAATTCAGTGGTTGGTGATAAATCCAGGCCACGGGTACAAATTTCTTCAAATTCTTCACGGTTGTAAGCAATACCACCACCCGAGCCACCCATAGTGAACGATGGACGAATGATACAAGGGAAACCAAGATTTTTGCTAGCTGCGTGCGCTTCTTCAATCGTATGAACAATTTCAGCACGTGGTGTATCTAAACCAATCGCTTTCATTGCTTTGTCAAAACGACTGCGATCTTCTGCTTTATCAATTGCATCTGCTGTTGCGCCGATCATTTCAACATTAAATTCTTTTAATACGCCTTTTGCTTCCAATTCAAGTGCACAATTCAGTGCCGTTTGACCGCCCATTGTAGGCAATACCGCACAAGGACGTTCTTTTTCTATAATTTTACGAACAACTTCCCAGTGAATAGGTTCAATATAAGTTGCATCTGCCATATCAGGATCTGTCATGATAGTTGCAGGGTTAGAATTAACCAAAATTACGCGATACCCTTCTTCACGCAATGCTTTACATGCTTGTGCACCTGAATAATCAAACTCACAAGCTTGACCAATTACAATTGGACCCGCGCCTAAGATCAAGATACTTTTTATGTCAGTACGTTTTGCCATTTTACATTCTCTCTTGTCGTGGGTTAGGCTTGCTTAGCTTCTTTAATTAAATCAATAAAATGATCGAATAGTGGTGCGGCATCATTTGGTCCGGGGCTTGCTTCCGGATGCCCTTGAAAACTGAATGCTGCTTTATCTGTGCGATGAATGCCTTGCAATGAATCATCAAATAAAGATTTATGCGTCACTTTCAAGTTATCAGGTAATTGGTTCTCATCGACAGCAAACCCATGATTTTGACTGGTGATCATCACTACATCACGTTCAAAATCTTTCACCGGATGATTTGCACCATGATGACCAAATTTCATTTTTATGGTTTTTGCACCACTTGCTAAACCTAATAATTGATGCCCTAAACAGATGCCGAAAATAGGGATTTCAGTCTCTAAAAAGGATTGGATTGCTGAAATGGCATAATCACAGGGTTCAGGGTCTCCGGGACCATTTGATAAGAAGATACCATCAGGATTCATCGCTAAAACATCAGCAGCAGGAGTTTGTGCAGGTACTAAGGTAATTCTACAACCACGGTCTACTAACATACGTAAAATATTACGTTTGGCACCAAAATCGTAGGCAACCACATGAAATGGACTCTTTTGAGCATTAGTTTCTAAATTAAGTACAGGGGTAACATAACCTTTACCTAGCACCCAACTACCTTCTGTCCATTCCTTTTGTACTTTCGTTGAAACCACTTTAGCTAAATCCATACCTTTAAGACCAGGAAATGCTTTAGCTTGTTTTAATGCTTCATTCACACTCTTATCATCAACACTGTCAGTAGTAAGGATACAGCCGTTTTGTGCACCTTTCTCACGCAAAATACGTGTTAACTTACGAGTATCAATATCCGCAATACCTAAAATATTGTGCCGTGTTAAATAATCGCTTAAATTTTCTTGATTTCTAAAATTACTGGCAAGCAAAGGTAAATCTCGAATAACCAAACCTTTTGCCCAAATAGTGTCAGATTCTTCATCTTCACTATTAGTACCTGTATTGCCAATATGGGGATAAGTCAGGGTTATAATTTGCTCTGCGTATGAGGGATCAGTTAGGATTTCCTGATAACCTGTCATTGAAGTATTAAAAACCACCTCGCCAACAGACACCCCTTGCGCACCAATTGCAGTGCCTTTAAATACAGTGCCGTCTTCAAGCACTAAAATTGCAGATTTAGCCAATTTAACCTCCGTAAAGAAGAAAGATAATTAATGACAAACGCAAAGTTTTTTCACCCGCAAAAAGCCATTAATTAATTATATAATGTCGTTTTTTAACCCGCCAAATTCACTGAGTAAAATGGATTTTTGGCAAATTCCGCGCATCTTACGCTTTAACAGTGTGTTCGTCTAGTAATATTGTAAAAAACTCACCTTTATGTTAAAAAATGGACCAAACGGTCAAAAACAACAGTTATCTCATTAAAACAGCCATTATTCAGAGCTGTTAACATTTAATTAATAATTTCTAATTAAAGACCAAGTACATCTTGCATCGTATAATAACCGGCATCCGCTTCACTTAACCAAAAAGCTGCCCGCATTGCTCCTAAAGCAAAGGTCATACGCGAACTTGCTTTATGGGTAATTTCAATACGCTCACCTAAATCAGCAAAAAATACCGTATGTTCACCTACAATATCCCCAGCTCTGACCGTTGCAAAACCGATAGTTTCACGACTACGTTCTTCTGTAATACCTTCACGGCCATAAACTGCACATTTATTTAAATCACGACCTAGAGTGTCGGCTATTACCTGACCCATTTTTACTGCAGTACCAGACGGTGCATCTTTTTTGAATCTATGATGGGCTTCAAAAATTTCTATATCAGTATAGTCGCCAATTGCCTTTGCGGTAATTTCTAGCAACTTAAACATTAAATTAACACCAACACTGGTATTTGGGGCTAAGATTACCGGGATTTTCTTACCCGCCTCTTCAATTCTTTTTACTTGTTCATCATTAAAACCAGTGGTTCCTATAACCAGCGCTTTATTATGCTGCAAACACCAATCCAAATTTTCAAGCGTTGATTCTATACTCGTAAAATCAATAAAAACATCAGCAGTTAACAAGCCTTCTAATTCAACACTGGTTTTTTGACCAATAGCTCCAATACCAGCTAGTTCACCTAAATCAAACTTAATAAATGAAGAACTTGCCCGAACACTACCGCCTGCCAATTCAACGCTTTCGTGTTCAACCGCTGCCTGAATTAAATTGCGTCCCATACGACCACTACATCCAAGAATGGCTACTTTAACTTTCATTTATTATGTTCTCTCGTTTATCTCGACAATTGAGTTTGTTTTTCACGATTATTGTTGGTCACTTTTCTTGCTGATCACTTTCCTGACTTCTCACTTTTCTGACCTATTACTTTTCTTACCCATTACTTTCCTTACCTATGAATAAGTAACGGGTTAGCCAAACTTAATGAGTTAGATAATTCATGTGACGCTACATTGATAATTTCTGCGGATTCAGCATTTATTTGTACGTGATATATTGCGCAAAAATCAGCAAACATCTGTCCGTTATTATCAATAAAGTGCCAATCAATCGATACTAGGGCTAAATTTTCGTTTATTGCTTCATAACTTGCTGAGACAGGTAATATAGTTTCAATATCACCTTGCTTTAACTGCGCTAAAATTTTACCTAATTCACTTGCTAACGCTTGTTCATTTTTAACCAGAACAATATTGTCAGGTGTATTTAATGTGCAAGGTAAATGATAACAAGTTTGCAACTGTGCAATATTGTAACCTCTAAAACCAGCAAGATAATCGTTAAATAACGTCTGAAGTTTACTTAATAACACCCTGACACCTTAATTTTATTCAAAATAAATTTCACATTCCTGTACGAAGATGCACTTTCAGATATCCGTACATCGCCGTTCTTTCACATCGACATACAAGGATGAATTAATGCAGCGAAGGCATGGATGCCTAGGAGCTGCCATGTGATCTCGGCATACGTACATCCCTGTACATAAAAAAACCGGGAAGACCCGGTTTTGAAAAATAATTTATTTAGCTAACAATGGATAATAATTCAACATCAAATATTAATGTAGCATAAGGAGGTATTGCACCTTGTGAACCACGCTCTCCGTAAGCTAAGTTATAAGGGACATATAAACGCCATTTTGAACCTTCAGTCATCATTTGCAATGCTTCAGTCCAACCAGCAATAACGCCGCCAACAGGAAACTCAGCAGGCTGACCACGATCTACAGAACTGTCGAATACGTCACCATTTGTGAAAATACCGTGGTAATGTGTACGTACTGTGCTTTGCGCTGTTGGTTTTTCGCCTTCACCTGTTGCAAGAACTTCGTATTGTAAACCTGATTCTGTAACGGTAACTTCATCACGTTTTGCATTTTCAACTAAAAATGCTTCACCTTCAGCAGACTTCTCTTTGGCAGCAGCAGCTTCTACTTCTTGTAATTTTTTAGAAACAACTGCAAAGGCTTCATTTAACAGTTCATCTGATACTTTACTGTCTACACCAGCTAGCGCATCTGCAAGACCAGCTTGTACAGCAGTAATGTCAAAATCTTTAAAAGGATTATTACTTAATTGATCACCTAACTGACGACCTACACCATAACTTACACGTTGTTCAATAGTTTCTAACTTGTTATCTGACATGCTTACTTTTCACCTATACATTTGGCTTTTACCAATTCCAATAATAAATTTAGCCTTTCTTAACGAAACCTATTAACGAAACTGAAATTAAATACTGGATTTAAAAATTCGCGAAAGTCTAACATAATCCTAGTAATAGCTGTAGTAGGAGAATATGACAATTTGTTATAAATTAAACTAATTTTGTCTATCCCATAACGGATGACTAATGCGAATGTGCTACTGACATGATCCGGGCACCACAAGGTACAGATATTTAGAATGAATAAACGCCCATAGTAGTGTTCATATTACACCATTGGATCACCCTCGCTCCAACCCCGTTTCAAGATGAACACTATTTGGTCTAACTTTGAAAATTAAACCAAAGTACGTATAAAAAAGTGTGAACCTGCAACCTGAAGACCCAAACTATTTTTTAGGTTTTGGCTTGGGAATAAACGCAGGCTTTACACAATCAGGCGCATTACTTACTTGATAGTAATTTTTAGATATTGCCAAATGTTCAGTTAACTTTGCTATACGTGTTTGATTAGACGGGTGAGTTGACATAAATTCAGGAGGCGCACTTTGTCCTTTTAACTTACTTGCTTTTTCCATATTTTGCCAAAGTTTAATGCTGGCTTTTGGGGCGAAACCAGAACGTGCCATTAGATCCTGCCCTACAATATCGGCTTCGCTTTCATGAACCCTACTGTAAGGCATTAGCACACCATATTGTAAACCCAAACCAAGCCCTGCCATCCAGACGTCTTGGCTTTCAACCTTTTGACTTTGCATAATTGCGGAAGCAACTGACAGTCCAGTCTGCGATAATTGATTTGATGACAAACGTTCATTCGAATGATGCTCAATCACGTGACCTACTTCATGACCAATAATAGCGCCTAATTGATCTTGATTTTCAGTAACATTTAATATACCCGTATAAACACCAATTTTACCGCCAGGCAAAGCAAAAGCATTAATTTGCTCTGAATCAAAAACAACCACTTCCCACTCACCTTGATGAGCAGATTCAGGAACATTCTTAATAATCGCATTTGCAACACATTGTACAAATTGATTCGTCGCTTTACCTTGGCTGATCGCTTCCTTTTTTTTCATTTCGTCAAAAGAAGCAATCCCCATTTTTCCTAATTCACTGTTAGAAAACAAAGTGATTTGATTACGACCCGTTGACGAAGTTGTACAAGCGGTTAAACTAATAACCGTACAGCAGAGTGTTACAGCTACGGTTAGTTTCGACAATGATTGCTTTGACAACGATAGCTTTGATAATGGTAACTTCATAATTCTTCCGTGTTGTTGGATTGATGACCGACTCATTACCGCAATTTTAAGCAAATTTAACCATTTTTTCGAGAATTATTTAGCATATAAATTAA
>JABSOJ010000166.1 GCA_013216005.1 Alteromonadaceae bacterium
TATACAGGCTATGGACTGTATCAACTTAAACATGATAATACACAAATATGAACTGTTACCCTGTTTGATTGGTGCCCGTTTTTTCTCATTGCACTAGTAGCTGTTAGCTCAGTATCGTTTATTGCCTGTCACTTACCGCTTCGGCAGTACATTACCAAAGCGATCATTGCTTGTTGGCAGGGCAGTGACAAAGAATATTTCAACATATCAATACTGGTTTTAGTGGTCACTATCTTTTTAATGCATGGTGCGATGCACATCGCCTTCAAGGCTTTCTATGTCACTTACTATTATCTTACCGTTACTAACGTCATAGCCAGAAAAATCATTTAAAGGATATTTACTGCCTTTATCAATATTATTTATTGGCACTGCATTTAAATAATTACTATCGCTTTCATCGCTACCATAATACAAAACATTTGCGTCTATTTTTACGTGAAAAAAACCATTAGGTAGAGTTACTTGAGTTTTAGTAAATTCATGTTGGTTAATGACTAAGTCATCACTAAAGGTAAGTGAATTGGTACGATATAAAGTATTACTTTGTTGTTCAATTAAATAGTTATATTCAGGATGCTGCCTGTCGGTAAGTCCATAAGCCCATTTACCATTAATCTGTTGAACCTTATTGTTAAACAAATCGACGACCATTAACTCAGGTATACCGTTAATAACGGTAGTAATTGCCACACCATTTTTTGTCAGCCAATCAAGTGAAATAATAGGGTGTTCACTGGTAAAAATTAGGTATTCTTGTTTGAGTATTGTTAACGGACTGATCTCATTTAAAGTGCTTATGGGTAAAAGATAAACCTCATTATCTGCATTTACTAATACACTCTGGTCATCGGCTGACACAGCTATATAGCCTAACCAATGAGACTGAGAAAAATTAGTCACTATATCGGCTTGTTTGGCGTCATAACGTCCTAAATACAATTGTCTACGGCCACTGCGTTTTGAAATAAACAAATACTGCGAGCTATGATGAAATAACGCTGGGTTAATATCGTCAACCGTTGAATTATCAATGTCGCTAACTTGTTTTGGCGGTACTAACCAGCGGTTACTAGAATTTTTCTGCTCGGTACTGAACAATAAATTTTTGCCATCAGGAAATAATGACATGTGTGGCGATAAATATTCAGACACGCTGACAACCGTAGTGGCATTGTTACCATTTAAGTCACTTTTGATAATTTGATGGGCGGGCGGCGCAGCATAATAATAGACTTGCTCAGAGTCATGATGCCAAATAGCTTCAGAAACAGGGTAGTCAAACTTAAAACCCTCTGTTATTTCATTATTAAGTAAATTCAATACCAGTAGTTGGGTTTTGTAGTCGCTATTAGTACTCATTATCAATAGCTTATTGCCATCAGGCGAAATGTCAATACTGTGGTGCCCCCAACCTACAGGCTCAGTTTGCGTTACAAAGCTGTGTTTTTTAGTTGCTAAGTTAAAGGCATAGACTTGATTAGGCCAAAAATTCCTTGGCTGTGCGGTGTAATAAATCATATTTTTACTGACATGGTAATCAATATCTTTTATGCGTTTATCACTGCAATCAAACAACTTTTCAGCTTGTCGCCATTGCATTGTTTTATTCGCTTCGCTCGCTTGTTTTACATGGTTTATTTGTTTAAGAGTGGCTTGATAAACACCGCAACTGTCTTGCTTTTTATCCAGGTAAAACAAATTGGTAGTATTACTATTTGACCCTGTTACGACGGCGATAATTTTACTAATGCTGGTTTTTGCTATATCTACTTGCTTTATTTTTGCCGTATGAATATTTTTTATCCACAGTTGATAATTAGTGTTTTCTGAAGTTTTATTCAAATCTTTTTTCAAATAATAAAGGTGGTTATTATCTGGGTGCATACGTGCTGACTCTTCCGCGCCGTGTGCACGTGTTAACTCCATGGTATAACGATTACTATTGCTATTTTTATCGTTGTTACTAAATACTTGCCATAAAAATAAGCTACAAATCAGTAATAACAGTGCAATTATTGCTTTGCTGTTACTCCTATTTTGTAAACTTTTCTTGCGGCTAATAGTTTCACTGTATACATCAGATATGAACTGACCTTTTTCCTTTGCATTTAAAGTTTCAAGCAAGGTCACTTTACATATCAGCCGATAACCTCGTTTGGGCACTGTTTGAATATAACGAGGATTTTTAGCTCCATCACCAAGCACTTTACGCAGGTTGGCAACCAGTTTATTGATAGCATTATCGGTAACAAGTGAGCCCCTCCACAAATTATCTAAAATATCTTGCCGAGAAATAATGGTATTTGGCTGATTAACAAACAGTAATAACAATTCAAATAACTTAGGCTCTATCGCTATTTCTTTTTCTTGGCATAGTAACCGTGCCTGTTTGTCATCAAGAGTAAACTCACCAAATTGCATCATCACGTATTGTTTTTCTCTTGAAATTAAAATAAAAAATAGTGCTTAAAGATACTTCAGTGTATCACGCAGCTAAATAGATAAAAAAGTCAGTTAAATGAATAAAGTTGGCAGTTCGTTTAAAAAACATACCAAAACGACCATTATCACCTTTTCACCACCTTTTTTCCTAAAATCGTCATTACATTACCGCTAAAAAATATAACAGTAATTCAATACCAATAAGCAACTCAATTTAAAGGAATACTTTATGTTTAGACATGTCATAACAATTTTCATCATTACACTACTCGCTAATATAAGTACTGCGTATGCCAATGTACGGGGGTCGTCAATAGCCGACAGTTTGCCTTCTAAGATATTAGCTGAACAACGTGAGTTATTAGTACACCTACCAAATAACTATCAGCAAAATACCGAGCTAAATTATCCCGTACTTTATTTATTAGATGGCCAAAGAAATTTCAGTCATGCCGCTGGTACATTAGACTTACTAAATCAGTCTTACATGGCGCAAGAGATGATTATTATTGCCATTAAAAACACCCATCGTACCAGAGATTTAACCCCGACTTATGATGAAAGTTATAACGAATGGGGAATTTCTGGTGGCGCTGATAACTTTCTTGATTTTATCGAACAAGAGCTGATCCCCTATGTGAATAAAAACTATCGTACCAACAATTATAAAATACTATCGGGCCATTCTTTTGGTGGTTTATTGGTTGTTTATGCATTGCAATCAAGGCCACAGCTGTTTCAAGCGCACTTTGCCTTTAGCCCAAGTTTATGGTGGCATGACCAAGTAATATTAAAGGATGCTGAAAAATTTTTAACTAATACAACTGAGTTAAATAGCTATTTATATTTAAATTTGGGCAATGAAGTAGACGATATGCTAAGTGCTTTTGAGCGATATACCAAGTTACTGAAAACACATAAACTTGAGGGCTTTAGCTATAATTCAGACATAGATGAACAAGAAAACCACAGTACTAGTGCGCTTATAGGGCAAACCCTAGCATACAGATATTTAGATGATTCATTGCAATGTCCAGAAAAGGTCATTGCCCAAGGTTTACCTGCTATTGAACAGTTTTACAAAATACAGTCTGAAAAATATGGCTACCAGATAAAACCTAATTACAACACAATTCGTCACGCTGGCTATATCGCTTTAAATAAGAAAGACATCGCTAACGCGATCAAAATATTTGAAGTTAATGTAAAAAATCATCCATATATAGCTGATGGTTATGACAGGCTGGCCTATGGTCTTGAAGCAAATGGAGAGCTTAATAATGCACTAAAAATGATGAATATTGCCATTAAAAAAAGCGTGAAAGAAAATGTTGAAAACAATTCTTTTAAAACTCATAAAGCCAATCTATTAGCCTTAATCAAGGAAAAAAATGGGTAAAGTGCAAGGACGGTGTTTGATGAAAAATAATCCCAGAATATAGAGCCGTAATTGCTATTTCAATTCACTTACCATCAACTTAAATAAACTGGGCAAGTTGGAGATTGTAAAGCCTGCTACTAGCTCAGTGATCGTTAGATGAAATGATTTCCAATAAAAATTAACGACCACTATGGCTCAAAGTTAACGTTTAATAATCGAATATGAGCGACAGCTTTGAGCTTAAACCAGCCCCACAAACATGCAGTAAATTTTGGTTAAAATTATCCCTAATATGTTCATGACTTAACAAAAACCAATGTCAGCTTTTGGCTATCAGTTGACCTAAAGAACAACCAGTAGCTAACGTCAGCAAAGCGAACTTAGTTAACGTTATAATTCGTTAACTTTTTAATAACTCCTTTCTTGGCCGTGGTAATTTTCAACTTAATTCAGATAAGAAAATGTATATCAAAAATTAAAAAACCATCAAACTCAATTTTGACTGTCTATGGCGCTTTGGGAGCGAAAGCGCCACAGGTAATTCATTTTGATGTCAGCTATCAACGAAAGAATGTGCCAGAGATTAAACGGAGTCCGAATAGTTATTGTTTTATACAATGTTAATCAGCTAAAATATTGGTTAAAACTAATAAGCTTTAGCTTAATATCCCTATTGCGTATTTGTGACCATTTTGTGACTACGCGAGTAAAAACATAGGCACTTAAAGGCACTTCGTAAAAATACAGGTAAGCGCTTTTAAAGGTCTCAAGGTGTCAAGGGGGGCCACTAAAATACCCCTTTGAGAGTTCGAATCTCTCCATTACTGCCATCATTTTTCTTATCTACTAATGATCAGTGTAGGAGGTATTGTTTCATTTTCTAGTTTTTCTATCTAAACGATAATACTAGGTTAATGAAACGATAAACAGTGACGATCATGTCCCATTTTATCAATGGGACATATATGGGTCAGATTTATAGTGTTTATGATGCGATATCATCATTTTGTATTTTGCAAAGGTCAATAAGATCAGTGTTTAACACTCTATCAATTAATACTAACGTAGCTCACTAACTCGTCCTCAAAATGCCCCAGAAGATATAGAGGATTTTGTACATGGAATTTCATTTAAAGCCGCTCAACCTTCAATTATTAACCCGACAGCACCTTTGGTATGCACTGCACAATCAGGACTTTCACTTATATCTTATGCAGAAGACAAATTAATTGACCTAGCGGATAAAATCAAAAATAGGGCATCAACCATAGAGAGTGATGCTGATTTACTTAATTTTGTAAACAATGCCCCGTTACCTGTTTACGCTTTGGTGAGAAATGCGGTAGCTATGGGGATGGAAGAGCCTGTTATAGATGATTTAAAGCTCACATTAGCTTATGCATATTCTTATCATATCTTTTCAGACCTTTATCGCAATGTACAAAATATAATGATCAAGGCTGAAGAAGCTAAATCGACTGCTTCAGGAGATGATATAGAGCGTAGTGCAGCATTATCAGCAAACCCAATGGGCAGCACCCCCAAATGCAATTTAAAAGCATTTGTTGTAATAGATTCGCAAATTATTTCATTAAGAGATCGATTGGAGGAAATTAAAAGGAATTCGAAAAGTAGCTATCAGGATCTTTTGGTTGAAACGACTTTACTCAATGAAAATATCAAAAGAATGAATGAAAACCAACAAACAAAACGTTCAATTCACTTAGCGTCGGATTAAGCTGATGAAAAACTTTTCTACGTTAATAGTTACCTTAATAATTACGTTTATAGTGACGTTATTTAGTCCCGCGTTATTGGCCGCAGACTCTTTTACAAACGAATTCCATGTTTATGGTAGTTTCGACAGTGTGATCAATGGCTTTACTCGCATAGCGCTGATATTTAATGACAGTGATTACGCTGCGTTACTTTATGTGGTGGTATTTTTGTCCATTCTAGCAGGAACGGCTATAGCGTTAGGTAAAGAAGCACTTGGCATGGGAAATTCTAAACAAACATTTTCCATGTTTATTATTCCATTATTTGGCGCAACATTATTTAAAATAATGATGCTTCCTACTTCAACCATGCATATATATGATGCAACTCACAATCGGTATCAAACAGTTAGCTCTGTTCCTTCCCTCATTGCTTACATTGCAGAAGGTGTTAATTTATTAGAACGTTTTGCCACGTCTGCTTTTAATACCAGTACAACACTCAGAGATAAACATGCTAATGGAACAACGCTGCAATTATATTTAGATTTTTCATTTAATGATCCTATTAGTAACAATCACTATCTAAAGACAAACATTAGCAACTTTTTAGAGGTTTGTTTACCGATAGGTATTGCAAGCCAAAGTTATTCATTTGACTTTGATACGTTTCAAACGGGGACCAATGACGTATTAGCTTACATGGAAAATCTAAAAAGTACGTCGAATTACATGACGTATTATTCATCGACCGTTAAAAAAGGTGAAATAATTGATTGTTCGACAGGCTATACAAGAATACACACCCTGTTGGTTTCTCCTGCCACTTTTGCAGATCATATCGAAAGCGTGTGTCAAAAATCTGGATTTGATACCAGTACTGCGGCTGCGCTTACGCTATGCAAAACAAGAATAGATGAAATAAGCGATCTTGTTCTTGATGCGTCTGTAAATATTTCCGTTGAAAGACTTGCCGCCTCTCAAACCATTGCTAATGCGCTTTATGAATTAATGGCAGACTCAAAAGGGAGTGCTATTGCGGCGATCGGTAATAAACGGCAAATGACGGAAGGTATGGGTAACATTATCGTTGCTGAAGGTTGGCTACCGGTTATGCGTTACAACACGATGTTGATAATATTGTCGTTGACGCCATTTTTTGGCCTAATGTTCTTAACACCAATGCTTTTT
Organism: Alteromonadaceae bacterium; assembly: GCA_013216005.1. Classification (GTDB taxonomy): domain Bacteria; phylum Pseudomonadota; class Gammaproteobacteria; order Enterobacterales; family Alteromonadaceae; genus JABSOI01. The sequence goes on from JABSOJ010000166.1 coordinate 6,736, forward strand.
AAATCATTACATATGTTAGTGACTATGTTTTTATTTATTGGTATTTGGGGGTTAATTGATGCGGTTATGCATGACATCATCTTTGATCAAATTCTTGATATGATGTTGTCATTAAAAGCGAAAGGAGGGGGGATACAAGCGATGCTTATGGCGCCCAATGAATTACAAAAAGCCCTTGCTATGTTTGGAAAACAACAAAGTTTAGGGGTAGGGTTAGCCACATTATTGACCGCGATCTTTTTTAAGTTTAGTGGTCATGCATTTGCCAACATGGGTGAAAAAATCGGGGGTGACATTGATAACATAGGGAATGCGGCAGGTAGGGAAAATTTAGATCCCAATGCCAATATGCATCTCATGGAAATGTATTCAAGTGCTTATGGAAAACACCAGTTGCACAATGAAATGGGAACAGATGCATTTGAGAGCGCTTCTGCTTTTAATGCGCAAAAACAACTGAATGATTCAAATCAGTATATGAAAGGAATGGAGGCTCATAACTATACACTTAATGAAGCAATGAATATGCATTCACAGAAAGTGGGTGGCAATATGGCTGGTACAACGCATGCGACACAAACTAGAGCAGATTTAAGTAAACAAGATTTAAATGAATACAGTAGTGGTCGTAGTGAAATTGATACCCATAGAAACTTAGCTGATTCTGAATTTACAGAAAATTTATTACCTCTGACAAATGATAACAATACTTCAACGTCACCAGAGCAAATAGCCACTTCAATGAGTAAATTATCAGCTATTGAAAGAAGTGATATCAAAGGAAAAGTCATTGCTAATGAGGGGAGTGAACATATGGCGACTTCTGTTTCTACGACACAAGCGCTGCAAAAAGTAGGGGATGCAGCAGCAGCTTCTAATATAGCAAGAGAAAATGAGATGACGATTGATTCACTTCAACAAGATATTGGAGATACGCATTTACGTAGTGGAATATCTGCTAGTGATGCCGTGAAAGTAGTGTCAGAAGAAACAGGTCAGAGTGAGCAAGAATTACATGATCGCAATGCTTTACAGTCCCAAATAGAACAGTATGCCAGTACCATAACAACTGACAATATTAAATCCAATATTGGTGGAAGTACGCTTGATGCGGTTAAAGCTCAAAAAGGCCAATCAACACTGACGCTTAACGAGGAACAAGCTAAAAACCTCGCAGCAAAAACGAATGCACAAAATGTAGGAGAAGGTATTTATAGCGTAGCCATTGATGGTGATCGTAATACAGTAAGTACTCAGGCTAGAACGGGTGATAGTGCGCACATTAATGATGACTACATTAAAAGTGCCAACCAAATTGATAGTGCAAAAACGGTTATCGATACATCAGTTATGAACAATGACGGATTTGTTGATATTACGGGCTACGACTCTCAAAACATGGCTTTTGCTTCAAAATCTTCTGAAGACCGAGTTGATGTTATCAACGAGTCACTGATGAAAGGCCAACAAGCGAATATTATCTCTGAAATGATTGAATCTCTACAAACTAAAGAAACATTGACACATCTAGAAGAAGTAACGCACGTAGATGATTTCCAGGGAAGTATGGGGATTGCTAGTTCATTTGGCATGGGGGGCAATTCTTCTGGGGCTAAATCTACAGGTGCTATGCAGAAAACATTACATGATCATATGGGCATGCCAAGAAAAGGCGCGTCTACCATTAAGCCAGAAGCAAATATTGTCAGCATGTTAATGGCAGCGGCAGGAATTCAAGCAGGTTTTAATGCTAGACTTAATTACGGTAAGAGACTGTCAGATATGGAAACGGAACAAAGTAGTATATCTATAGATAAATATGCTCAGATACTCGAACAAACAAGAGTTGCAGCAATGCAAGAATATGATAATGATTCTTTAAAAGTGGCATTAGCCATGAATGCAGTTTATGAGCAAATACAAGAAATAGATGCTCAGAGACTCATTAGAGAAATTGATCATGATATTAATCCGCTAGGTGAACTAATAGATGCTGTAGGAGATCACCTACCTGACGCTATAAAAGAACTAGTTGATGAATTCGACGATGAACCAAGTATGGAAGCAGTTAATTTAAGATAGTAATACAAATACAGGCTAGAATAAACTGAGTGACAAATAATACGAGAGAATTTAACCTTCAATTTAACCACTTTTATAGTTAGTGCCTGAACGGAAAGTCTACATGTCTTATTACGTATGGGGTGTAGCTGCTTTTAAAGTTTGAAGATCTT
>JABSOJ010000167.1 GCA_013216005.1 Alteromonadaceae bacterium
TCCCACCCCATGATCATAGTGGGCTTTATTTTACCTAAAAAAGGTTATGGTTAGTCGCAGGATAAAACTAAAACCCTAAAATTCACAAAATATGGAGGGTATTATAACACCATGAATTAATAGATTTATTTTTATCGTTAATACTGGCGAGGATAACTATCACCTACTAAAAGGTGTCAAAAAAAAACAAGGTGAAAAACCTTGTTATCACATATGATAAAAATTGATATATCTTCTATATAGAGTTGTCACATTCTAGACCAGGTTTGTTCAACAACTGGATAGGTCGCGGCTTCGCGCGACTTATCCTTGTCTGTTATCTTCTTTAATCAAGTTATCAAATTATTATTTATTACAAAGTGTTTCAGACTGTATCAATTTTAATAAGGCTTTTGTGCTGGTTATATGTGAAGTAATTTTTAAAAATGATAAAAAGTGGTTAAAAACACGAACGTAATAAAAAAACATTTGCTTATCACATTAAATTATATTTAATGTTGGTCTAAATATATACCTTGTAACTTGTTGTATTTTAGGTTAAATGTGTTTAGAGCTCACTGTTTTTGGTTGTTTGATTCATTTCGGCTTAATACTTGTAACAAGCTTTTACATATTTGTTAAATATGAGTAAAGAAAATTTTGTATCCTATAGCAAATATGAATGAATGTAATACCTTATTACATCTGATTGAGGAATAAGCCGTGACTCGGAAAAAACAAATAATTATACCAATTGTTATTTTAGTGACTGGCGTTTTAGTTATGCTTGGCCTTTCAAGTATGAAAAAACCACCAGAAGAAAAACCTGAAGTAGACAATACCCCTATCGTTACAGTTGAACCAGTAACTGTATCGCCAATGACGTTGCTTGTTGATTCTTACGGTATCGTTAAATCAAAATATGAAACTGAATTAGTTGCTCAAATTAGTGGTCAGGTTGTTGAACTGTCGCCAGAGTTCTTGCGTGGAGGTTTTGTTAAAAAAGGTCAGTTACTCGCTCGTATTGATCCTAATGATTATCAGGCAGCTTTAATTGAAGCTGAAGCGAATATGGCGTCAGCAAAAGCTGCACTTGAAAAAGAACGTGCACAAGGTAGGGTTGCTGAAGAAGAATGGAAGCGTATCACTAATGCTGCACCAACCGAACTTAGTTTGCGTAAGCCACAATTAGCACAAGAGTTAGCACGGGTTAAAGCGGCACAAGCTTCAGTACTTAGAGCAAAACGTAATCTTGAACGAACTGAGGTTTTAGCACCTTATGATGCGATGATTGAAAGTCGTAATATTGGTTTAGGATCATTTGTTGGCACTGGCAGTAAAATAGGTAAATTATTAGGTACTGCAATTGCTGAAGTACGCTTACCTGTTGCAGATAATCAGTTACAGTTTTTAAGTGAACAAGGAAAAAATTCTCAAGTTGATCTCTATGGAACTTATGCAGGACAAAAAGTGCAGTGGCATGCACAAATAGTTCGTAGTGAAGGTGTTATTGATAATGAAAGCCGTATGAGCTACTTAGTTGCAGAAATTAATGACCCTTACCTTATTGGTAAGTCAACGTTAAATGAAGGTAAGTATCCGATCCGTTTTGGTAGCTACGTTAAAGCTAAAATATTAGGCGTTAAAATTCCTCAGGCAAGTATAGTTCCTCGTCATTTAGTTAATAACGACAAAGTTGCTATTTTGGATGAAGCGTTAACTTTACGTTATGTCTCAGTTGCTATTGTTCGCCAGCAAGGTGCTGATGTTGTTATTTCAGAAGGTTTAACAAATGGTGATAAACTGATTGTTTCTGCATTAGATTATCCTATTGATGGTATGAAATTAGCGTTACCTGGCGCTGAGCTTGAAATAGATGTAAATGATAAAGAAAAAGATTCGCAGATAGCTAGTGTTAAGGATTAAGCTATGGATACTAATAGTGTAAAGAATAGTAGAGATGATACCCATAAGGGGTTGATTGCCTGGTTTGCCCGTAATCCTGTTGCGGCAAACTTGTTAATGATTTTTATTTTAGTCGGTGGGGCCTTAACTGCTGGTACCATCAGTAAACAAATGTTCCCGCAAGTTGAAATTAACTGGCTTGAATTAAGCGTGCCGTATCCTGGGGCAGCGCCGCAAGAGGTTGAAGAAGGTATAACCATTAAGATCGAGGAAGCATTGGAAACAGTGCAAGGTCTGGATCGTGTTATTACTTATTCTAACCGTAATTTCTCTTCTGGATATTTCAGAATTGACGAAAGTTATGATCCGCAAATAGTACTGGAGGAAGTTAAATCTCAAATTGATTCTATTGCAAGTTTTCCTGAAGGAATGGAACGACCTAAAGTAGAAAGAATTAAATATAGACAAGAAGTCATGTACATTAGTTTATATGGCGATATGTCTCCTATGGAATTAAAAGAATTAGGTCGCAAAATTCATGATGAAATTCAACAATTACCACTTGTTAATATCTCTGATTTTTATGGTGGTTTAAACTATGAAATTTCAATAGAAGTAAGTAAAGATAAACTGCGTGAGTATAACTTAAGTTTTCAAGATGTTGCAGCCGCAGTACGTAGCTTTTCCAGAAACATGTCTGCTGGTCAAATTCGTGCTGAAAATGGATATATTAATTTACGGGTAGAAAATCAAGCATTTCGTGGTCATGAGTTTGAGAATATACCTGTTATTACTTTAGAAGATGGTACTAAAGTAATGTTAGGTGATATAGCTAATGTTGTTGATGGGTTCACTGAAGGTCTGCAATATTCGAAGTTCAATGGTAAAAATTCAGTAACATTTTTCATTGGTGCGGCTGGTGATCAAAGTATTACGGATGTTGCAAAAATTGTAAATCGCTTCGTTGATGAAAAAGCTACTTCACTTCCAGAGGGAGTAAAACTAGAAACTTGGGTTGATTTTACATACTACCTTGAAGGTCGTTTGGATATGATGCTCGATAACATGAAAAGTGGTGGTATTTTAGTTTTCTTGATGTTGGCACTATTTTTAAGAGTACGATTAGCTTTTTGGGTAATGATGGGCTTACCTGTTTGTTTCTTAGGAACATTATTAGTAATGCCGATGGAGTTTGTTAACGTTACTATCAATATTACTAGTTTATTTGCCTTTATTTTAGTTCTGGGTATTGTCGTTGATGATGCGATAGTTATGGGAGAAAGTGCTCACGCAGAGATTGAAGAAAAAGGACACACTCTTGACAATGTTATCCGTGGCGTAAAACGAGTTGCTGTGCCAGCCACTTTTGGTGTTTTAACGACTATAGCAGCCTTTGTTCCATTTGTTTTAGGTGATGGACCATCATCTGCATTCAGTAAATCTATCGGTTTTGTTGTTATCTTTTGTTTAATCTTTTCATTGATTGAATCTAAGCTTATTTTGCCAGCGCATTTGGCTGCGATGAAAGTGAAAAAATTCAATCCGAAAAATCCATTAGATAGATTACGGGCTTTTATTGATACTAATTTGAAAAATTTCATTAATAATACGTATCGCCCGACCTTAGAAAAGTTAATCGCTTATCGTTATGGGGTCTTAATGTTTTTTATCAGTGTTGTTTTACTCTGTGCTGGTTTGTTTGGTGGTGGTTTTGTAAAATATATTGGTCAGCCCAAAATACCACATGATTTCCCAAGTGTTAACATTGAAATGAATGTTAATAGTTCAGAAAAAGCAACACTTGAAACGGCCTTACGAGTGCAAAAAATTATTTATCAAGTAGATAAAAAAATTATTGCTGAGTATGGTAAATCGATGATCTCTGATATGCAGGTTGATTTGCGAAGCCGCACTAATGCCAATATTATGGTTAAACTGGCTGATCCATCAGAGCGTACGATGGACACTTTTGCATTAGCAGATTTATGGCGTAAAGCTATTCCTACTTTGCCAGGAGTTAAAACTTTATCTATCAGTGATAATTTATTTGGTGGCGGACGTGAAGATGGTGATATTAGCTTTAGATTAGAAAGTCACAACGACGAACAATTATTATTAGCTTCTCAAGAGTTAAAAGCTAAGCTTAATTCGTTGGTTGGTGTTGCAGATGTTAATGATAGTCGTCAAACGAGTGCCAAAGAAGTTCAATTTACATTGAAACCTCTGGCTTATAGCATGGGCTTAACGTTATCAAATATTGCAACTCAAGTTGGGTATAGCTTTTATGGTCTGGAAGCTCAGCGTATTTTACGTGACGGTGAAGAACTTAGAGTTATGATCCGTTACCCACTTGATCAGCGTAGCTCGGTAGGCCATGTTGACGACGTGGTAATAAAAACACCTAATGGGGCTGAGTTACCGCTTTCTGAATTAGTTGATATTATCATCACTGATGGTGTTACAAGTATTCGTCGTGAAAATGGTAACCGAACTATTAATATTTGGGCTAGTGTAAATGCTGCTCAGGTTGAACCATATGCAGTGGCGAAAGATATTCGTGATAACTTTGTGCCTGAACTGTTGAGAAAGTACCCTCTGGTAAAAGGTGAGATCACAGGTCGAATCCAGGAAGAATTAGATAGCGCCAAAACTCAAACGCGTGATTTTATTATTTCTTTGATGGTTATCTTTTCATTATTGGCCGTGCCATTGAAATCTTATACGCAACCATTAATGATTATGGCAGTGATCCCTTTTGGAGTTGTTGGATCAGTATTCGGACATTTATTACTGGGTATGGACTTAAATACCTTATCTGTATTCGGTATTATCGCAGCAGCAGGGGTGGTGGTGAACGATTCTCTGGTAATGGTTGATTATGTTAATAATGCCCGTAAAGAAGGGGTGAAATTAGCTGATGCAGTTGTATTTGCCGGTTGTAAACGTTTTAGAGCTATTATGTTGACCTCTATTACTACCTTTATCGGTTTAGTACCCATTATCTTTTTTGAAACCAGTATGCAAGCTCAGATAGTCATACCTATGGCGATCTCTTTAGCTTTTGGTGTACTGTTCGCGACTATTGTGACTTTGGTGTTTATACCTACTTTATATCTAATTTTTGACGATGTTGGAAAATTAACCAGACGAGGAATGAATTCTCTCAAAGGATTATATCAAAGTGAAGAAGTACGAACATGAGAAGTAAAATAATTTAGCTTGTTCTAAAGAAAAACTATCAAAACCATCATTTTTTCAACAAAGAATGATGGTTTTTTGTTCTTTATTGGGGTGAAATCAATACAGTTGTTCAAAAAACTGTGCTGATTAAGTTTCGCTGTCTATACTGATATATATATATAACTCTTTCAATAATAGGAAAAAGTGAAAAATTAATAATGAAACGACACGCCTATTTATCGGTATTCACTACAATAATGCTATCTGGTTGTGCCACATATGAAAGTGCTTGTGAGGATGTAACCTTGGTTTCAGAACAGGTTCAAGCTTGTCAATTATTGTAACGACAAATAACTCAAGGCAAAGACAAACCTTTGATACGGACAGAATTAGAGTGTAGGTATCAGCAAGATTGTATTGATGTGAGGTTTTATCGTGATGATCACCAAGAAGGTATTTGTCGAAATAAAAAAGAGTTAGAACAAGTAGATGAATAAAAGAATATTCAACCAACACTTAAAATTCAGCATGAAGATTGTTTTAATATTTGGTTAATCTATTTTTAATAAAAGTAGATATTTAATTCATTTACCGTCATTATGCTTAACAAGGCTGCTAATGTAACAATGATTTTTTTCTCATGACTGAATTATCGCCGAAAGGCTCTAGCATTAAAGGAAACTCTGAATCTACTCAAGCAGAAGAAGGTTTTGTCTCGCTGGAAAAATATCAAAAGCTTGAAAGCCGTTATACTGCATTATTCAAATTAAATCAGTTATCCCTCGATTGTGCCGATCTAAAAACTTTCTTTGGTCAAGTTCACCAAATTATATCTTCGTTGATGAGAGCGAAAAACTTTTCAATTGTTATGTATGATCAATCTTTTGATACGCTTGAATTTTCATATTTTGTTGATGAAAAAGATGTTTGGCCGGAAGGTGTATTCTCCTATGAGAATTTCAAAGGCACGTTAACACATTATGTTATTGAAACTTCAGAGCCTTTATTGGCAACGTCTGATGTTATTGAAAAGCTACAAAAAGAGGGGGAATTAGACCTGATCGGCTCTACATGCACAGATTGGTTAGGTGTTCCTTTAATAAATGATGGTTTCGTTATTGGTCTTATGTCGGTACAAAGTTACAGTGAATCAGATCGTTACCAACAACAAGATTTAGAGTTGTTGACTTTTACGGCACAACATATTGTCGGGGCAATGACGCGTTTGCAAGATCACGAAAGGTTGCAAAATGCTGTAAACGCACGAACCCGTGAGTTAATGCAGCAAATTCGTGAACGGGAAAAATCAGAATTATTACAAGAGTCATTGTTTAGAATTTCAGAATTAACCACAGATATATCAATTGATATCAATGAGTTTTATCGGCAAGTACATAACATTGTCGGTCAGTTGATTAATGCCGCTAATTTTTATATAGCTAAATATGATGTTGAAAGTGAGCTGTTGTCTTTTGTTTATTATCAAGATGAATATTCTAAAAATGTAGCGAATGATTTTGAACCAAGAAAACGCTCAAATCATTTAACGGAATTAGTTCTTCAACGCAAACGGACTGTTCTACTGAGTGATGAAGATATCAATGCGTTATATGAAAAAGGTGAAATATTCGCGTCTAAGCATACGATTTATTCGTGGTTAGGCGTACCACTCTATAGTTCCGACCAAATACTTGGTGTTATGGTTGTTCAAAGTTATCAGGAGGATATCAGCTATACCGTTCAGGATGCGGAACTCCTTAATTTTGTATCTCAACATGTTTCAACAGCGATAAAGCGCCGTGAAATGGCTGATTTTGAACGTCAGGCACATAATCTACTTGAAGAACAGGTAAAAGCACGTACAGCAGCTCTGGAAGATGAAATCAGGCATAGAACGCAGGCTGAAGAATTACTTAAGCATACCGCATCCCATGATAGTTTAACCGGGTTACCTAATAGAACCATTTTTATTGATTTATTAAATCATGCCATTGCTTGTCATAAACGTAAATCAGGGTTGCAGTTTGCCATATTATTTTTGGATTTAGATCGTTTTAAGGTGGTCAATGATAGTTTAGGCCATCATGCCGGTGATTTAGTGCTACAAATCGTCGCTAAAGAATTGTCTATTATTGTCAGAGAAAAAGATACTGTTGCCCGTTTAGGTGGGGATGAGTTTGTTATACTTGTTGAATATTTAGTTAATAAAAATGAGGCTTATCATGTAGCAAAACGTATAACCCAATTATTGGAAACGCCGTTTATTATCGAAAATCAGCCTGTTTTTGTCGGTACGAGTATAGGTATTTTGTTTAGTGATGACAGATATACTAATGCGGATACCATGTTACGTGATGCTGATACAGCCATGTATTATGCTAAAGATAAAGGAAAGGGCCGTTACGAAGTGTTTGATGCCAGCATGCATAAAAAAGTGCAAAATGCTTTGATGTTGGAATCTGATATTCGCAAGGCAATAGGGCTCAGTGAATTTATTCCTTATTTTCAACCTATTGTTAAGTTAGCTAATAATGAATTAGTTGGTTTTGAAGCCCTTGCCCGGTGGGAGAATAAAAAACGGGGCTTTGTGTTTCCGGATGATTTTATCCCGTTGGCAGAAGAAACAAATTTGGTCATGGCGATAGATTTTCAAATTCTGGAAAAATCTTGTCAGCAGTTAAAAAAATGGCAGACAGACCTGAATCGTGATGATTTATATGTCAGTTGTAATTTATTTTGTAATCATTTCTTTAGTACAACTTTACCAGAAGATATTGAAAATATTATCAAGAAAGTAGGTATTAAACCTGAAAAATTGAGAGTGGAATTAACAGAGAGAGCTTTATTAGAAAACAGCGACATTGTTCTGCAGAATATGCGGGCGTTAAAAGAGTTAGGCATTAAAATCTTATTGGATGACTTTGGTACAGGTTATTCAAGTTTAAGTTATTTACATCGTTTTCCTTTGGATATACTAAAGATAGATCGCTCATTTATCAGTAATGTGCATGAGCATGGAAATCATCAGGCTATAATTAAAACTATTATTGATTTGGCCACTAATTTACAGATGACCACGGTTGGTGAAGGCATTGAGAATAGTTTTGATGCTGAATTATTACGGCAAATGGATTGTATGTATGGGCAAGGCTATTATTTTGCAAAACCTATGACCGCCAAAGAAGTTGAGGTTTATCTGCTTTCATCGTAGGGTTTCCTGATATTATCTATTTCCTGACAGTTTATGTCTGTTGTTTCACTTAATTTGGTTAGTTGTTATGAGCGTAGTAAAACCTAAGAGCCTTGATAAGATCGATTTGATGATTTTAGATACTTTGCAACAAGAAGGGCGAATTTCAAATGTTGAGCTGGCGAAAAAAGTTAATTTAAGTGCTAGTCCATGCTTAGACCGTGTACGTCGTTTAGAACAAGATGGTTATATAGAGCGATATGGTGCTTTCTTAAATGCAAGTAAGTTAAAATTCGCCATGTTGGCATTTATACAAGTGACTCTGGACAGAACAACAGGCGATGTTTTTAGTCAATTTAAGGAAGAAGTAGTTAAAATTAGTGAAGTTGCAGAGTGTCATATGGTTGCAGGCGGTTTTGATTATTTGCTTAAACTTCGTTTTGAAAACATGGATGCCTATCGTGAAGTCTTAGGGGTAATTGTGGAATTGCCTGCTGTTTCTCAAACTCATACCTATGTCGTGATGGAAAATGTAAAACAAGATCTCGGTGTTCCAATTCTTTATTAACCTGAATTCGGGATAATGAGTACTTGATGTATCAGCAAAATCAAGAAGTTAATGGTACAAGTAAATCCCAGAATAATGGTGTAACATTAAATCATCACTCAATGTTTCAATTTTTTCGATTATCAAGGCAAAACGTT
>JABSOJ010000015.1 GCA_013216005.1 Alteromonadaceae bacterium
TACCTCTACTAAAAAACCAATCTATCTCTATAGAACATTATTGAATCACTTATAATGTAGAATTGACTAAGAGATAGGCCTGAGCTTAGGCGTTCCATAGCAATGCTTTGCCCATTAATGGACTTGTTGAGCATTCTCTGACCAAATAAACTGACAATGTTGGTATTGACCGATAACGACATAATAAAATCGTAAGATTAGAATAATTAAAACTTTATCGGCAGAGTACCATCGAACTTTAGTTTGTTTTTTAATCTAATTGCTTTTTTTTTAATACAAGCAGTAAGGGGGGGGGTTGATAGTTTGTTCAACGGGGCTGAGTAGCTTTATCGGTAAGCTTTTTTAATTTTGTCAGATTTTTTAATTTTTAAAATATCTTGTTTAGTTTCCTCAAAACAACGTTCACAAAGCTCGGTAACTTCAGTTGAAAGTGTCAGTAGTTGGTCTAGTTTATCACTAACATCAAGTAGTTGTTCTTGGGAGTAGTTAATAAAAAATTGGTCGATCAGTTGTTGTCTAACTAATTCTTTAGTGCTGAGTAAATCAAATTGTTCTTTTTCAATAACGGCAAAGAGTTGTTTTGTTTTAGTGATAATAAAATCTATATCGCGTTCTATATCAGTCATTATTTATCTCTTGGCCATTTATTTATAACTTAGTAATTAGCGAATAAAAGGGTGATCAGGTTGTTGGTTTAACTCTGTTTTCAACGGGTATTGCTTCCCAGCCTTCTTTTATTTCAGCGATTAAATTTCTTACTTCATCTAATTTTTCAATGTTGTTTTCCAGATTAGCCTGAATCAGGCAGCGAACAACATAGTCGTATAAATCAAACAAATTTGTAGACAGATCTCCGCCTTTTTCCATATCAAGGCTATCTTGTAACTCACCGACCAGGGCTATTGCTTTTGTTAAGCAGTTACCTTTATTTTCTATTTCGTTTCTTGATATTGCCCCTTTTGCGATGGCAATATTAGATAAAATATGTTTGAAAATAATGCTTATCAGCTGATGAGGATCGGCATCAATTACATTATCCGCATTGGCGTTTCTATATTTTTTTATCGATGCTCTCATAATTTTGCTACTCAATTAATCTAAGTGTTGTACTTTTAAGCTTTGTAACGCTACTTTATGTAACTATAATATATTTAAAGTCTAATATATTCTAAGTTTAATATAGCCTAAGCAATTTACAAGCCAAGAAGGTTTTGCATTATTTGCTCGCTAATTATAAGTTGGTCATTAGCTATTCTCTGCTGGTTATCAATGATAAAAGCATTAATAATGCCTCTACTATCCAATAATCCTTTCGTCAGTGCAATATTATATTACATTTAATGTTAATGGATAGTGAAAAAATAAGGTGCTGGTTTTTTACAATTTACAAATAGTTAAGTAATAGCTACAGCAATAACTAACGCAATAACGAATGCAAGCACTAAAGTAAATTAGCAATTTTATTGTAAAGTGCCAAAGCTTGCTCTGCGGTTAAATTACCTTGTGAGCGGGCTTTCCCGATGGTCGAACTGATTTTAACCACATCATTGGCAATCTGTTCTATTTCTTTAGCAGCTTCGAGCTGAGTTTCATTTTTTTGTTTTTTAAGTCCTATTTTTGATATTTCAAGAATATCATCGGAAAATTCACCCAACTCTGGCTTGTACGGATTGGGTTTGTACGGATTGGGGTCTGACGGTATTAATATTGTAGAAGGGGTGATACGTTGAATATCACTGCTTGCTGTCAGTGGATTTGCAATCGACATTTCGGCCCTCCAGAAGCTAACTTAAACTGCTAGCCGTGTAGTAACAGTATACCCTACAGTCCAATAAATAAACAGCTTGCAGAGGGTGTTCATTCAAGAATATCAATTTATAAAAGCATCGTTATAACTTTATAACTTTATAATTAGGGATTAAAGTCAAAAAAATGGCATCAGGGTGTCAATATTTTGTTGCTAAATAAATAATACAGGTTAGAATCAGAAATGAGGTTCTGGTTTAATTATCTATAGAAGTAAGAAAGACATGCAAAATCATAAACATATTCTTGTCATTGATAATGATGAACAACGTCGGCATCAAATCGAAACAGTATTAGCTTTTGTTGGCGAAAAATTTAATACTTGTTGCGAAGATGACGTTTTAAGTTATTTTCAAAATAGTAATGATCTATTGACTGTTATTTTACCGGGTCAGTTATCTGACGCTATGCTGAAATTGATAAAATTAAATCCAGCTTGTCCATTTATTTTACATGATACAGTCGATTTACAGCAAGTTACCAATTTTGCCAATGTTGTTGGTGAGTTATCAGTACCACTTAATTATGCACAGTTAACTGAGCTTATTCATCATAGTCACCAGTATCATAATAATTTACCGCAGCAACGTAAAACCAGCAGTTCAAAATCACTTTTTAAATCACTTGTTGGTATAAGTGAAGAAATGAATCAGGTTCGTTTTTTAATTGAGCAGGTTGCCGGTACGCAAGCCAGTGTTTTGATTCTGGGGGAATCTGGTACAGGTAAAGAAGTTGTTGCCCGAAATATACATGATTTATCTTCTCGGGCTAAAGGACCATTTGTACCACTCAATTGTGGGGCAATTCCTGCTGAATTGCTTGAAAGTGAGCTGTTTGGTCATGAAAAAGGTTCTTTTACAGGTGCAATATCAACCAGAAAAGGGCGTTTTGAATTAGCAGAAGGCGGAACACTGTTTTTAGATGAAATTGGTGATATGCCGCAACCTATGCAGGTAAAATTGTTACGTGTTCTACAAGAGCGTACCTTTGAACGGATTGGTGGGGTTAAAAGTATAAAAGCGAATGTTCGCATTATTGCTGCTACGCACCAAAATTTAGAAGAAATGATCAAAACCAATGATTTTCGGGAAGATCTTTATTACCGTTTGAATGTCTTTCCAATAGAAACACCTGCTTTACGTGATCGAAAAGATGATGTGCCGCTATTATTAAAAGAATTAATTTCACGTTTTGAAAATGAACAAGGGCAAGGCGTTCGTTTTACCGAAAAAGCAATTGAATCATTGCAAGAGCATACTTGGGCTGGAAATGTCAGGGAATTGTCTAATTTAATTGAACGTATGATCATTATGTATGCCGATCAGGTGGTAGATGTACCGGAGTTGCCCCAAAAATATCAGCATATAGATGTTGAAAATTATCAGCCTGAATATCCTGAAGAATTACTTGAACGAGATGCCATCAATGCATTATTTTCTGGTTTTGATTATGACGACGATGATACAGATGATACGGATTCGTTTGAAAATGACGAATTTAATGAAACTGAAGATTCCATAAATTATGGTCATTTGCCAAGTGAAGGCTTGAATTTAAAAGAATATTTAGCTGAACTTGAAGTCTCTTTGATCAAGCAAGCCCTGACTAAACATCAGTGGGTTGTTGCTCGTGCAGCGGAAACTTTGGGCATGCGACGTACAACTTTAGTCGAAAAAATGCGTAAATATGATCTTCAAAAAGAGAATGCTTAGATTTATCTTTTCAGAGAAAATAACATTCAGACAATTTTTTGACGTCGTTGTTTTCCTGTTATCTAACTGAAAAATATACACTTATTAATTGGCATATTAAATGCTTTATCTTGATTAGTATTAATAATCGAGTGAAGTATTATGGCGTTTGCATTTTCTAACACAGCACAACATGTAGCGACTGAACCGCTAGTTAATTTATCTGGTGTTGTTTTTAAGCAAAATCAGCCATTTGCAGATCATAATACCTCGTTGGAGTCAGAAGCTTTTGTTGGTGAATTAGCTTTATTACGACAAAAAAACACACAATTAGATCAAGTGATTGATTCTATGCCTACTGGTATGGTGATGCTTGACGGCAACGGAATTGTGATTAAAGTCAATAAAGTAGCTCTCTCTTTACTCGATGAACCAATTCTTGGTCACGCTTGGTTTAATGTTATCCGACGTTCATTTAAACCACGTGCCGATGATTGGCATGAGGTCTCTTTAAAAGATGGTCGACGGGTTAAGCTGGAAATAACAGCTTTGGGTAATCAACCGGGTCAGTTGATCATGATCACTGATTTAACTGAAACCCGATTAATGCAAGACAAACTCGGTCAACTGCAACGCCTTTCTTCTTTAGGTCGAATGGTTTCAACGCTTGCTCATCAAATTCGCACCCCTTTATCAGCTGCGATGTTGTACGGAGCTAATTTAGCAAATAAAAAACTTTCTACAAAAGACAGCGGAAGTTTTCAGCAGAAGTTAATGTCCCGTTTAAAAGATTTAGAGCAGCAAGTAAATGATATGTTGTTATTTGCCAAAAGCGGTAAACAGCAGGTGGTTGAAGCTTTAAGTGTTAACGAACTCATTGCTGATACTGTTCAAAGTATGGAAGCGATAGCAAAGCAGGCTAACGGAAATATTTCGTTTATCCCTTGTAAAAATGGCTGTCAAATACTGGGAAATAAAACTGCGCTCACAGGGGCAATTCAAAATCTTATTCATAATAGCTTACAAGTCATTAAACAGGATGCTGAAATTAGTATTGCAGTAGAATGTCAGGCTGATCACGTTATGATTAATGTTAAAGACAATGGTCAGGGTATCAGTCAGGAATTAACGGATAAAATTTTTGAGCCTTTCTATACTTCAAGGGTACAAGGTACGGGTTTAGGGTTAGCTGTTGTTAAATCGGTGGCTAATGCTCATCAGGGTGATGTTCGTTTATTAAGTAAACCAGGTGAAGGAGCACACTTTTGTATTAAATTACCTTTGCTGACTTCTAACCAGCTAGATAACAAGGCTGATAATTCATTTGTTACAGCGTTCAATTCATCATCACAGGAGACATCTTATGAGCACAAGTAAAATTTTAGTGGTTGAAGATGATGCAGGTTTACGTGAAGCATTAGTCGATACTTTAATGTTAGGGGGTTATCAATGTTGTGAAGCTGACTCTGGTGAAGCTGCCTTGTTATTACTGAATAATCAAAAGATGAATAACCAAAAGTCAAATAACCAAAAGATTGATTTGGTTGTCAGTGATGTACAAATGGGTGGAATGTCTGGCCTCACCTTATTAAAAAACATTAAGAATTTTGATGCCAACCTCCCGGTACTCATCATGACTGCGTACGGTACTATAGATGATGCGGTGAAAGCGATGAGAGACGGGGCATGTAATTACATGGCGAAACCTTTTGCGCCTGAAGTTTTGTTGAATATGGTGAGTCAGTATATTCCACCGGAAATAACGGATAAACAAAACCCTATTGTTGCAGATGCGAAAAGTCTAGAGTTATTGTCTTTAGCCAAAAAAGTGGCTTCTACAGATGCTTCTGTGATGGTACTTGGTCCTAGTGGTTCAGGAAAAGAAGTGTTAGCTCAATATGTTCATTACAATTCGCCCCGTTCAGAAAAACCTTTTGTTGCGATAAATTGTGCTGCGATCCCGGAAAATATGCTTGAAGCAACTTTATTCGGATATGAAAAAGGTGCTTTTACCGGTGCAATTCAGGCATGTCCGGGTAAATTTGAGCAAGCTCAAGGCGGAACCATTTTATTAGATGAAATTACAGAAATGGATTTAAGTTTGCAGGCAAAAATTCTTCGTGTTTTACAAGAACGGGAAGTAGAACGCTTAGGTGGTCGAAAAACTATTCAGTTAGATGTGCGGGTGATTGCCACCAGTAACAGAGATTTGAAAAAAGCAGTGTCGGGTGGCGACTTTCGGGAAGACCTTTATTATCGACTTAACGTTTTCCCTTTAACCTGGCTTCCTTTAGCTCAACGTAGAGATGATATTTTACCTTTAAGCAAACATTTGATTGAACGTATTTGTCAAAAAAATGGTGATAGGATCCCAGAATTAACTGCAGCAGCACGCAGTAAATTAGTTGCTTATGATTGGCCTGGAAATGTCAGGGAATTAGACAATGTTATTCAACGGGCTTTGATTTTATACAGCGATAATATTATTGACGACAGTGATTTATTGATTGAAAATTTTGACACAGTATCTGTCGTTGATTCTGAAATTGAATCGCCAAAAGTTGATGAAAAATTAGGTAATGAATTAAAATTACAAGAGCATCAGATTATTTTGGATACCCTAAACGCATGTAATGGCATTCGTAAAGATGTTGCAGAACGTTTAGGTATCAGTCCGCGTACACTGAGATATAAAATCGCAAGAATGCGTGATAATGGTATTTCAATTCCAGTGTGATTTTGATGTTTATGTTTATGAAAAGGCTATTTTGCAGGATGGGTTAGCCAGAGGCGTAACCCATCAATAACACTCAGCTGTTACTTGATAATTAATAAACAGAAAAAAAGACTAATTGAAAGTTATTGATTTTTCTCAAAATTAATTTATAAATCACGCCTCTGATTAATTCATTCCACACCACTTATCCCATTGCCACTCTACGTTGGCATCATGCTTGCTTTACCTTAGTTATACTGTTCAATAGCAATAAATTGACACAAGAGGGTAAATCATGGATATCAAAGCAAATTCTTTATTCGCACAAATGCAGAGTATGTCTCTGGAAGCGACTTCTAGTCGTCAAATATCACCCTCGTCAGTAAATGCAGTCAATAATTCAAGCAGTGATTTTGGTGCCTTGCTTAAAGATGCTGTAAATAAGGTTAATGACATTCAGCTTGATGCAGGAGCTAAAAAAATGGCTTTTGAAATGGGCGATCGCAGTGTCACGCTTGCGGAAACCATGATAGCAAGTGCCAAAGCGGGTATTGCGTTTGATGCCACGGTTCAGGTACGGAACAAATTTGTAGAAGCGTACAAAGAAATAATGAATATGCCGGTTTAATAAACTTGATTCGCATTACGATAGTAAAAAGTTTCATTAATACCTTCATTAATACCTTTAGTAAAACTTTTAGTAAAACATATAAGTAAAACATTTAGCGGATAAAAATTAGCGGAGTAGTTCAGTGGCTGATACAACAAATTCAACAGGTATAGCTTTATCAGATGGAAATGACCTAGTGGCAATGGATAACGATACTCTTTCAGAGCAAAAATCAGGCTTTGCAGCTGCGTTAGGCAATACGGATGTCTTACGTCAGTTGACACTGATTCTGGCACTGACGATATCTCTGGGAATTGCTGTATCTGTTATTATGTGGGCTAACCAAACTGAATATCGCGCTTTAGCTAAATTACCTACGCAACAACTGATCAAAACCATGGATTTTCTTGATGTACAAAACGTTGATTTCAAGCAGGAAAACAATGTTATTTCAGTACCTATCGATGAATATCATCACATTAAAATGTTACTGGCCCGCGAAGGTTTAACCGAAGAAGCTTCGGACGGCGAAAATATTTTAATGAAAGACATGGGGTTTGGTGTCAGCCAGCGTTTAGAAACAGAACGTTTAAAATATGGTAGAGAGCAACAGCTGGCCAGAACTATTGAACAATTACAATCAATCACTAAAGCCAATGTATTGCTTGCTATCCCTCGTGATAATGTTTTTGCAAGAAAAGCGAAAAACCCTTCGGCAACGGTTGTCTTAATTTTAAAACGTGGTCGGTTATTGTCTGAAGAAGAAGTTGATGCGGTAGTTGATATTATTGCCTCTGCGGTACAGGGTTTACAGCCAAACAGAGTTACAGTAACAGATCAAAATGGTCGGTTACTCAATTCAGGTTCACAAAGTTCTTTTTCTTCCCGTTCCCGTAAAGAGTTCGAAATTGAACAAAAACGTGAACAGGAATACATGGAAAAAATTGATTCAATTTTGATCCCTATCGTTGGTTTAGGGAATTACACCGCTCAGGCTGATGTTCTTATGGACTTCACTAATATTGAAGAAACATCACGGAAATATAATTCAGATCTGCCTGCTTTGCGCAGCGAAATGAAAGTTGAAGATAACGTTATTGGTGGTGTACTGGGTGGTATTGCCGGTGCGTTAAGTAATCAGCCGCCCCTAGATGCAAATATTCCGGAAAATGCGGTAGCTACCAATCAAAATAGAACCTCGCCGGGTAGAAAGCATTCAGAATCAACAAAAAACTATGAATTAGATGAATCAATCAGTCATATTAAACAGCAAACTGGCGTGATCCGTAGAATTAGTGTTTCAGTAGCGTTAGATTACTTATCATCAACAAATGCAGATAGTGTTACTACACAAGTTCCTCGCTCGGTCACAGAAATAGCTAATATTCGTCGTTTATTGCAAGGTACTATAGGCTTTGACATACAACGGGGTGATGTTTTAGAAGTGATCACCATTCCATTTTCACGCACCGTTCTTGATGTGGCAGAAGAATTACCTATTTATCAGCAGCCTTGGTTTTTGAAAATGTTTAAGTTGGCGATGGGCGCTTTAGTGATAATCGTGTTAATTACTTTTGTTATTCGTCCTATGTTGAAACGCTTAATTAACCCGGAACAGACACCAAGTGATTACGGTGAGAAGTCGCTTGATTCTCATATTGATTTAGGTGATGCAACCATGGATATGTTAACATCAGACTTTGATGCTGGTGCGGTTGGTTTTGCTTCTGATGGTAGTTTACAGTTGCCTGATTTGCATCGGGACGAAGATATCCTTAAAGCGGTTCGTGCACTTGTTGCAAATGAGCCTGAATTGTCCTCACAAGTTGTGAAAAGTTGGTTGGTAGAAGATGAGTGATGAAAGCCCAGAATTAGCCCCAGCACCGATTGGGTTTGACGTTGATAAACTTGATGGCGCTGAAAAAGCCGCAATTTTATTGTTAAGTTTGTCTGAAGAAGATGCCGCGCAAATATTAAAACATCTTGAGCCGAAGCAAGTGCAGCAAGTGGGTATGGTCATGGCCGCTATGGAAGACTTTACTCAGGAAAAAATTACTGCGGTTCATAAATTATTTATCAATGAAATTCAAAATTTCAGTACCATTGGTTTCCAAAGTGAAGAATTTGTTCGTAAAGCGTTAACGGCTGCTTTAGGTGAAGATAAGGCTGGTAACCTGATCGACCAAATCGTTATGGGAAGCGGTGCAAAAGGTTTAGATTCATTAAAATGGATGGATTCTAAGCAAGTGGCTAATATTATCCAAAATGAGCATCCACAAATTCAAACTATTGTTTTGTCTTATCTGGAGCCTTCTCAATCGGCTGAAATTATGAGCCAATTTTCTGAAAAAGTTCGTTTAGATTTAATGATGCGCATTGCTAATTTAGAAGAAGTTCAACCAGCAGCGTTACAAGAATTAAATGAAATTATGGAAAAACAATTTGCGGGTCAAGCGGGTGCGCAAGCAGCTAAGATGGGCGGTTTGAAAGCTGCGGCAGATATTATGAACTTCCTTGAAACTAATGTTGAAGGGGTGTTGATGGACTCTATCCGTGAGCATGACGAAGAAATGAGTCAACAAATACAGGATTTGATGTTTGTATTTGAAAATCTGGCTGATGTTGACGATCGTGGAATGCAAGCCATACTTAGAGATGTACAGCAAGATGCCTTGATGAAAGCAATTAAAGGTGCTGATGAATCATTGAAAGAAAAAATACTTAATAATATGTCTAAACGTGCAGCAGAAATGATGGTTGATGATTTAGAAGCTATGGGGCCTGTGCGGATCAGTGAAGTGGAAGCTGCCCAGAAAGAAATATTGTCTGTAGCTCGTCGATTGTCTGACTCGGGTGAAATTATGCTTGGTGGTGCTGGTGGTGCTGATGAATTCTTATAGATCATTAAGTTTACAGAACAAAACCAGAAGCACGAAAAGTTTGAGAGTTTAATATGAGTAAATTGATAAAGCCTGAGGATGAATCAGGGCATAATATTTGGCCTTTACCTCAAGTTGAGCCGAATCAAAAAGTCGATAGCAATAAAACGAATGCTTTTGGTCACAAAAGTAATTGGAAGTATGAACCGCCTGAAGAAACAGTAATTGATACTCCAAAGCCTTTAACCGCAGAAGAGATTGAAGAAATTCGTCAAGCAGCGTTAGATGACGGTTTCAGTCAAGGAAAGGAAGAGGGTTTCAGTAAAGGATACGAAGAAGGAAAAGCTTTAGGCCATGAAGAAGGTCTTAAATCAGGTCACGAAGAAGGAATTGCCAGCGGACTTGAAACAGGGAAAGAAAGCATAGATAAATTGTCTGAAGATTGGCAATCTTTAATTACTCAGCTTCACCAGCCAATGGCGAATATTGAAAAAAATGTTGAAGAACAATTATTACATTTGGTAGTGCAATTAACTGAAGCTGTAACCTTACAAGAAGCAAAAACCAATCCTGATATTTTATCTGCTGCGATCACCGCAGGCATAAAAGCTTTGCCTAGTCAGGAAGCGAAAACGCAAATTTTACTTAATCCTGAGGATATCAGGCTGGTAGAAAAACAATTTGGTAGTGAACATATACAAGAGCAGGGTTGGCGTTTGTTAGCTGCACCTCAAGTTCAACAAGGCAGTTGCCAAATTGAAAATAGCATTTCAAATGTAGACCTCACGATAAAGTCCAGACTTAAAGAAGTCTTGGAATCCTTTTTGCAGGAAGCATTACATCAGTAAACCGTCAAAAAGTTGCCATGGTTGATAGTATTCGTATTAGTGAAAGACTAAAAAATTGCCTGACCTTTATTCATCCGCACAAGGTTTCTGTTGCCGGACGTTTGGTTCGGGTAGTAGGCCTGACCTTGGAAGCTGTTGGCGTAAAAGCCAGCGTTGGTAGTCAATGTATGGTGGAAACCGCTAAAGGTAGTTTAATTGCTGAGGTGGTTGGTTTTTCACACGACAAAACTTTTTTAATGCCGGAACAAAGTCTTGAAGGGGTTTTACCGGGGGCAAGTGTAATGCCCTTGTCAGGCAAAGCCCGATTACCCTTTTCTATGAGTTTACTTGGTCGGGTAATTGATGGTGTTGGTCAACCTATTGATGGTAAAGGTCCGATTAAAATTGATGAAAATTACTTCTACGAAAGCAAACCGATAAATCCCTTATCGCGACGCGCTATTACTGAACCTCTTGATGTCGGCGTTCGTGCTATTAATAGTTTTCTTACCGTGGGGCAGGGTCAGCGTATGGGCCTTTTTGCCGGTTCGGGCGTTGGTAAAAGTGTATTATTAGGCATGATGACCAGAGGAACTACGGCAGATGTTATTGTTGTTGGTTTAATTGGTGAACGTGGTCGGGAAGTTAAAGAATTTATTGAGGAAATTTTAGGTGAAGAAGGAAGGAAACGTGCAGTTGTTGTTGCGGCCCCTGCGGATAATTCTCCTTTGATGCGTTTAAAAGGCTGTGAAACTGCAGTTCAAATCAGTGAATATTTTCGGGATCAAGGATTGAATGTTTTACTGCTAGTAGATTCAATTACCCGATATGCCCAGGCTCAACGGGAAATTGCGCTAGCGGTTGGTGAACCCCCAGCAACGAAAGGTTATCCGCCTTCTGTGTTTTCCAAGTTACCTCAGTTAGTTGAACGAGCGGGTAATGGTGGTGACGGTCAGGGGTCAATTAGTGCATTTTTTACTGTGTTAACTGAAGGTGATGATTTACAAGATCCTATTGCTGATGCTGCGCGGGCAATTTTAGACGGCCATATTGTTTTATCCCGTTCTCTTTCTGATGCCGGACATTATCCTGCGGTTGATATTGAAGCATCAATAAGCCGGGTTATGCCAATGGTAACGAGTCCTGAGCACCAACAGCTTGCTCAGCAACTGAAACAAGTTTATTCCCTTTATCAACAGAACAAAGATTTAATATCAATTGGAGCCTACAGTAAAGGTAGTGATCCTCGAATTGATCAAGCCATCAATATGTTGCCGGTGATAAATTTCTTCTTGCAACAAAAAATGAAGGAAGTTATTCCTTATGATCAAAGCCTGCAACAGTTACAGGAGATTATTGCAGCTGCTCAAGCCCATGCGAATACTCAGGCTGCAGGATAAGGTCTTTTTTGGCAAGTTATTTAGAGTAAGTTATTTAAGGTAAGTTATTTACGGTAATCATTAGCGGAAAGTTAAAAGTATTAAAGGAACAATCCATGAAACAACTAGATATTATCGTTAAATTCGAACAAGACAAAGAACAACAAGCCGCTTTGAAATTACAAGCCGCCGAGTTTGACTATCAACAAAATATTGAACGTTTAAATAACGTTGGCGAGTATCGTCTGGAATATATGAAACGGTTGAGCCAACGGGCAATGGAAGGTATTGATAGTGCCACTTACACTCATTTTCACGCATTTGTCTCTAAGTTGGATAATGCTGCTGAACAAGTACAAATTGCGATCACACAATCAAAAAGTCTGGTAGATCAATATAAATCACTTTGGTTAAAGCAAAGACAAAAAGTACAAGCTGTAGAGTTACTTCGAGAAAAGAAATGTAAAAAACTGGCAATCATTGCTGAGAAACAAGAGCAGAAAATGTTTGATGAAATTGCCACACAGCGTTTTGTTCGTCGGAATTTAAACCTGAATTTTTAACCGGGCATTTTTAACTAGGAATTATTAACCGGGAAAGATTAACCCTACATTCCGCACATTTAAAATGTTGATTTAAATGAACTTTAAAAGTCATAAAATGTAGCCATGTATTTGTGTGTTTTATAATCAATTGATAAATATAAGTTTATTTTAAATTGCCATTATTGGTCAATTTGCGAACTTTATATAAAAAACTGCTTAACTACATGTTATTAAAGTTGTTTTTAATTATTTTCTTTTTATAAAATTGTACGGAATGTAGGATTAACCGAAAAAATAAGTAACTAAAATCTGGCAGTATAAACGGAACAATAATTGCATTTAGATATTCATATGTTACTTATAAAGATCTGTGCAGACCTTGTATAGCTCGAATATTTATTATTAAACAATTGGATTTAATATGCCTCAAATAAATACTCTCTTAATTGATATAGCTCAACCTGCTGATGTTAAGGCAAATAAACCTTCATCAATGAAGCAGGGAAAAAGTGGTGGCGACGAATTTTCTAAAATGGTCGAGCAGCATTTATCCTCAGAGAAAAGCGGCAATAATCAGTCAAGGAAGGCAAATAGGAGCGATGAAACTTCTAATTCAAAGCCACATCACTCAGGTAATAGAGAAGTAGATGCTCAAAAATCCGAAACGAATCCGGCAGAAAATGCGTTAAATACAAGAGATGCTGACAATGAAGGTTCAAATGGACATGCTTCAGACGGCAAGGAATTTATTGTTGATGAAATGAATGCTGATAATAAAAGTTCAGCTACTGAAAATGTTGATGAGACAGAGCAGTCTCAGCAGTTTCTTACTTTGTTAACTGAATCAGGTAAAGTTTTACGAAATAATGACAGTGCAGTTAATGATGATCTGGAAGTTGTAGCAACAAAAGAGTCTGTTGGAAAAACGGTAGATGAGCAAGCTTCATTGAAATTACTTTTGGAGCAACAAAAGAATGAGCAAGGTAAGCTTGAGGGCAATGCAGCTTCTTACCAAGGTGGTAATAAAGACGATATTGCTAAAGCCATGTTGAAACAAGATCAACTTGCAGGTAAAAATAATTTTTCTAAAGAAGCCTCTGAAGTAGGAGCAACTAATGGTAAATATAGTGAAATTGCTAAGCAGGCTACAGCTGAAGAAATTATAGGTGCAGAGGGCGGATCAGCAAAGAATGTAAAAACAACAGATGAGTTGGCAAAAGACAAAAGCGACACTATTAAAGCTCAACAGTTAGCAGCCAGTCTTCTTTCAGGAAAAACGACTGAACCTACAGATGAAGCTGCAAAGAGTAAAGCAGAACAAAGTCAACTATCAGCATCAATAGAAATTTTAAAAGCACAATCAGCTTTGATGGATAAAGAAACGAAGGCAGAGTCTAAACAAACATCATCTGCAATTGGTTCAGCAGGTAAAGTCGCTGATTTAAAGGCCGTAGATGATGTGCCTGTGACGATTAGGAAAAATGAAGACAAGATATTAGAAGGCCCTTTGAATACAGCGGTAAGTAGGGCTACTGCTGACGGTCTTAATTTTGTAAAACAATCGGCAGTTTCAATAAATAGTGCAGCAACACCAACGGTGTTACCTGAAAATACAATGTCGAAATCAACGGGTTCAGACAGCGAATTTATTGAAAGTAATAATCTGGATAGTACAGAAAGTCTTGAGTTGGAGCAGGAACTGTCTCAACAAAATGCAGGTTCAGACAATAACGCTAAAGAGCAGCCGACAGCGAATAAAGCTTTTGGTGCAAATCCTCTTTTTGGTGGTAATGCCGAAGCGGGTATTCATTCAGTGTCAGGTCAAGAACGTCAAGAGCAATTGCTTAATATGATTGATAATCAAATTGCTAATGAAAAAATTCAAAGTGTTAAAAATACCAATGTGATTGGGCAAGAAATCATTGCTATTCACAGCAAAGATTTTTCGGGTGCAGTTAAAGATAAAGTTATGTTCATGATTAATCAAAAACTTCAGCAGGTAGAAATTCGATTAGATCCGCCTGAGCTGGGTAGCATGCACATACGCTTAAATTTACAGAACGAACAAGCTGTTGTTAATTTTGTTGTACAAAATCAACAAGCCAAAGAAGCAGTAGAGGAAAATTTAGCTAAATTAAAAGAGATGTTGGCTGAGAGTGGTATCGATGTTGGAGAATCAAATGTTGAGCAGCAAGGACAGCAAGCTGATAATTCCGGATTTGGACAAAGTTCAAATTCAAAAGGTAAATCATTTGAAGATGGAATGAGTGATAGTCAAACATCAATTATTCACAGGCAAGTGGTTAATGCTTCGGCAAGTGGTGTCGATTATTACGCCTGATGTTAAGTTACTATTGATGAATTAGAAAAAATTTTAAGATAAGCGACAATAATTAATTAAAACGCATTGGCTCAGGCAGCTTTCAAGGATATAGTTACACTTAAGTACTTTGGGATAAGAGTCTGAAAAGACAGTGCAATGATATTAATTGAACTTAGTCAGTCATTGTAAATTAGCAAAAATAAATGAGGTCACCATGGCTGCCGGCAACGAAAAAGATAATGAATTAAAACTTGATGGTTCAAATAAAAAGAAAAAGTTAATCATCATGATTGCCATTGGTGTGGTAATTATTTTTGGTGGTATCGGGGGATATGTTTTACTCTCAGGAAATGACAACGCAGTTCCCGTTGCTGTTCTAGATGCTGAAGCTACTGAAGATGAACAGATTAATACCTCAAATATTGCAACAGGGGCAACTGTTGGTACAGGGTCGGCGTTATATGTGCCACTACCCCGACCATTTCGATTTAATGTTCCGGGTTCGAGTCGGGATCGTTTTGTAGAAATTAGAGTGCAGTTATTAATTCGTGGTTTAGAAAATGAGGAACATGCTAAAAAGCATATACCATTAATTGAGAGCACTTTGCTGAGAATGTTTACTCAATCAAATGCTGATGATCTGGCAACCAGTGCCGGTAAAGCTTCTTTGAAACAGAAGTCATTAGTGGAAGTTCAAGAAACAATGAAAGATATCACGGGTGGGAAAGTTGTCGAGCAAGTATTGTTTACTGGTTTTGTAATGCAATAAAAATGGTTGTACCAATACTATTCAATAGAAAAGAGACTATCGAGTGAGTGATTTATTATCGCAAGACGAAATTGACGCGTTATTACATGGTGTTGATGACGTTGAAGAAGAAGAAGCTGTTGAGAATGAGTCTTCTGAGGAAGGCATGCTGGATTATGATTTCTCTTCACAAGATCGTATTGTTCGTGGTCGTATGCCGACCCTTGAAATGGTCAACGAGCGCTTTGCCCGTCATATGCGGATCAGTCTTTTTAATATGATGAGACGGACTGCGGAAGTTTCTATTAATGGTATTCAAATGATCAAGTTTGGTGAGTACGTACATACCTTGTTTGTACCGACCAGCTTGAACATGGTTCGATTCAGACCTTTAAAAGGCACCGCTTTAATTACCATGGAAGCTAGGTTGGTTTTTATCCTGGTAGATAACTTTTTTGGTGGTGATGGACGTTATCACGCAAAAATTGAAGGACGGGAATTTACCCCTACTGAACGTCGAATTGTTCAAATGTTGTTAAAAATAATATTTGAAGATTACAAAGAAGCCTGGTCTCCGGTGATGGATGTTTCGTTTGAATATCTTGATTCAGAAGTTAACCCTGCGATGGCAAATATCGTTAGTCCAACCGAAGTTGTCGTTATTAGTTCATTCCATATTGAGCTGGATGGTGGTGGTGGTGATTTTCATATCGCTTTACCCTATTCAATGTTAGAGCCTATTCGTGAGTTGCTTGACGCTGGTGTGCAAAGTGATAAAGAAGATACAGATATGCGGTGGTCTAAAGCATTACGTGACGAAATTATGGACGTACCTGTTGAGATCAGCACTAAATTTTTAGAATTAGATTTAACGCTACAACAAATAATGGATATGGAAGTGGGAGATATTTTGCCGATAGAAATGCCTGAAACTATTACAGTGATGGTGGAAGACTTACCAACTTATCGGGCTAAATTAGGCCGCAGCCGTGATAATATAGCAATACAAATTGAATCTAAAATAAAACGTCCGGAATCAGTTAAAAATGAACTGACCATTTTAACAAAAGGCGGGAAACGCTTAGACAGCGATGCCGAAATTCATTTGTTAGAAGAAGATTTTGATTATTAATATCAGCAAAAAAGGCAAGCAGAATGAGTACAGACAATGATGACGATCTAGGCATGTGGGATGAAGCTTTAGATGAACAAGCGGAAGCTAAAGCTGCTAAAGATCAGGCTGAAAAGGTTGAGTTAGAAGAATTAAAGGAAGACGCGCCGATCACTGCAGATGAAAAGCGTAAATTGGATACTATCCTTGATATTCCGGTCACTATTTCTATGGAAGTAGGGCGGAGTCATATTAGTATCAGAAATTTATTGCAGCTAAATCAAGGTTCTGTAGTTGAACTTGATCGTGTTGCTGGTGAGTCGTTAGATGTTTTAGTTAACGGTACTTTGATTGCTCACGGTGAAGTGGTCGTAGTTAATGATAAATTTGGTATTCGTTTAACTGATGTTATTAGTCAGACGGAACGAATCAAAAAATTAAAATAGTAAAAATTAAAATAGTAGAATGTTATATGCGGTTATTCCTTGTTTGTCTGACATTATTTATTTCAACTGTTGCTTTTTCACAAGAAGTGGCTCAAGAAGTAGCGCAGCAAAAAGTAGAACAAGTTGCTCCAAATACTATAGCTGAAAATACCATTCAAGAAACACCTCTTCAGGTCGGTAAACATGTTGCGGGTAATATGGATGCTATGACCATGATATTATCCTTGCTGATGGTCCTAGTGTTAATCGTTGTAGTTGCAGTTGTTTTAAAACGTTTTCAGCCTAAGCGACAAGGGCTGGCTGGTTTGAAGATCATCACCAGCGTACATTTAGGCTCAAAAGAACGTTTGGTGGTAGTGCAGGTTGCTGATAAGCAACTGTTGTTGGGCGTTACAGCACAACAAATAACATTATTGGATAATTTAGAAAAACCGCTGGATACCGGAGTAAATTTGACCAGTGAGTTGGGTCAGTCAGTTATCTCATTTTTTCAAAAACAAACGACAAACAAGATGACAAACATTAAGGTCAAAAAATAGCAGCTAAATATCTTGGGGTAGTTCCACCCAATTAAATCATTTGAAATTAACAAATAAAATTTACTGCAAAATAAGGTGAGTATTTTAAAATATTATGAAAAACATCATAAATAAAAGAATTAAGCTACTCATCATGCTGGTCTTATCTTTGATCTGCACCAGTGGTTTAGTTTATGCAGCAGACGGAAATGCTGGTGATTTAAGTATGTCAGCACTTACACTAACTACAAATGCTGACGGCTCACAAGAGTATTCGGTTACCTTACAGATTTTGATCTTTATGACCGCGCTGAGCTTTATTCCTGCCGCGATTATTATGATGACGTCTTTCACTCGTATCGTGGTGATCCTCGCTATTTTACGACAAGCTTTTGGTTTACAGCAAACGCCGTCAAACCAGGTTATTATTGGTTTAACTTTGTTTATGACATTATTTATTATGACCCCTGTTTATAATGAAATTAATGCCAGAGCTATTCAGCCTTATTTACAAGAAGAGTTAACTTCTGTCGAAGCGGTAAGTAAGGCTATTGTACCATTACGTGCATTTATGTTAGAACAGACTCGACTTAAAGATTTAGGTACTTTAGCTGAAATGGCTGGAATTGAAAATGTGGATAGTCCGGCAGATTTACCGATGACGGTGATTATTCCCGCGTTTATCATCAGTGAATTAAAAACAGCCTTTCAAATTGGGTTTATATTATTTATTCCCTTTCTGATTATCGATCTTGTGGTCGCTAGTATATTAATGGCAATGGGGATGATGATGTTATCCCCGATGATAGTTTCCCTACCTTTTAAGTTGATGTTGTTTGTGATGATTGATGGCTGGAATTTAGTTATAGGCACTATAGCAACGAGCTATGGTATGGGTGGTTAGCTGTTTTATAAAAATGAATAGTTGTCAAAAAAAATCACTAAGGTTTAGGTCTAAGTTAATTATAACGTGGGAGCAATCTAATGGGTCCTGAAGTTTTTGTTGATATTTTACGAGATGCTGCTTTTTTGGTGATTTTGCTCGTTAGCGCAGTTATCGTACCAAGTTTATGCGTCGGTTTAGTTGTGGCTGTATTTCAAGCGGCAACGTCAATTAATGAGCAAACATTAAGTTTCTTACCTCGTCTTATTGTTACTTTATTGTCATTGACCATTGGTGGACATTGGTTGGTGCAAAAGTTAATGGATTATACGATCCGCCTGATAAGCAGCATTCCCAATGTGGTCAGTTAATTATGCTGTTTTTTGAGTCGATGTTTTTGAGAAGTAACTTTTGAGACATAACTTTTGAGGGGGGGGAATGGAGTTTACTGAGTCAATTATTAATCAATATTTGGCTGATTTTTTATTGCCGTTATTTCGCGTATCTGCGCTGATCATGAGTATGGTTGGATTAGGCTCCCGTACCATTCCGATGCCTATCAAGTTATTTTTATCTATTATGATCACTGTTGCAATTATGCCAGCGATCCCGCCAACACGAGTTGATAATTTACTTTCTTTGGGCACTGCTTTACTGATCGCCGAACAAACGCTTATTGGTGTTATGCTTGGTTTTATTACCGTGCTTGTGGTGAATACTTTTACCCTGGCCGGACAGATTATTGCAATGCAGACGGGTCTTGGTTTTGCATCTTTGGTTGATCCCGCCAGTGGTATGAATGTACCGGCGGTAGGACAATTTTTCCTGATATTATCAACCTTGCTTTTTTGGGCTATGGACGGTCATCTTGCCTATCTGCAATTTGTTGTTGCCAGTTTTGATACTATCCCTATCCCTGCGACTGACGTTTTTTCCAGTATTAAATTCAAAGAACTTGTTGAGTGGGGCAGCTGGATGTTTGCTACGGCGTTATCTCTGGCAATAGCGCCTATAACAGCGATGTTATTGATTAACTTTTCATTTGGTATTATGACCCGTGCTGCGCCGCAACTTAACATTTTTGCTATTGGTTTTCCTATCACAATGACTGCCGGTTTAATTATTATGTGGTTAACCATGGGTAACTTTTTTACTCACTTCGAATTACAATGGGAACGAGCGATAAATTTCAGCTGTTACCTGCTTAATTGCGGGATGAAATAAATGGCTGAAGCTGAGAGCGGCGGGGAACGCACCGAAGACCCCACGGGGAAAAAACTCGAAGATGCCCGAAAAAAGGGGCAAATAGCACGTTCTAAAGAGTTAGGCACTATGTTTGTCTTGGTGGGAAGTGCCTGTGGTATGATGATTGTCGGTAGTTCTTTGGTCGATGCTTTGTCGACGGTGATGAGCCGATTATTCAGTATAACCCGTGAAGAAGCGATGGATGTTGATGCTATTTTCGCCTTGGTCCGTGACGCTGTAAGTACTGTTGTTTCCCCTTTATTGTGGTTGTTCGCCATTATAGCTGTTGCAGCTCTCGTCGGTAATACACTGCTAGGAGGCATTAGTATATCTTGGGAAGCTATAGGTCCTAAAGCAAGTAGAATGTCTCCTATGGCTGGTTTTAAGCGTATGTTTGGCGTACAGGCTTATGTGGAATTACTGAAATCCGTGCTGAAATTTTTTGTGGTGTTTTTTGTCGCTTATGCGTTGCTTAGTGGACTGTTTCCTAAAATTTTAGGCTTAAGTTTGGAAGCTGTGCCAATAAACTTTGCTCATGCAGTAAATTTATTGTTATGGATGTTTCTGGCCCTGACTTTGTCGTTGATTATTATTGCGCTTATAGATGCTCCCTATCAAGTATGGAAGCATAACAATGAATTAAAAATGACTAAACAAGAGGTAAAGGATGAAATGAAAAATACTGAGGGTAGCCCTGAAATAAAAGGGCGTATCCGACAAACACAGTATGAAATGTCACAACGGCGAATGATGCAGGATATTCCGGATTCTGACGTGGTGATCACCAATCCAACCCATTACTCTATTGCTATAAAGTATGATCATGAGCGGGGAGGAGCACCTTTCCTAACGGCTAAAGGGATAGATGAAATGGCATTGCATATTCGTAAAATAGCGAAAGAGCATAATGTTGAAATTCTGCAATCACCTGCACTGGCAAGATCTCTTTATTACACGGCAGAAGTCAATGAAGAAATACCAGAAGAATTATTTGGTGCTGTAGCTCAAATTTTAGCTTTTGTTTACCAACTCAATGAACATAAAAAAGGTCGGGCTAAGCGCCCAACTCCAGTCTCGAAAAACTTACCGATACCTGAAGAATTCCGTTATTAACTTTCATTATTAACTTTCGTTATTCAATATGGCCTGAAGTGGTCTGCTTATTGCTTCGATCGAGTAAGTGTCAAAATATTATCGCGATGTATCAATGCAATTACCAGCCTCTTTTAAGAATTTCGACAGAAGCAAACTAAGTTTTCTTTCTGGTTTAGGAACACCCGTATTAGTTATGGCCGCTTTGGGCATGGTAATACTGCCAATGCCTGCAATTTTACTTGATATCCTATTTTCATTCAACATCGCTTTATCTCTGGTGGTTTTGTTGATCACTGTTTATACCTTAAAACCGTTAGATTTTGGATCTTTCCCTGCAGTATTGCTTATCGCCACGATATTAAGGCTAGCCCTGAACGTTGCCAGTACCCGTTTAGTCTTGTTGGAAGGTCATTTAGGGCCCGATGCTGCTGGTAAAGTTATTGAAGCTTTTGGTTCTGTTGTTATCGGTGGTAATTATGCTGTCGGTTTAGTGGTTTTCCTTATTTTAATTATTATCAATTTTATTGTGGTAACTAAAGGTGCAGGTCGTATTTCTGAAGTAACAGCTCGCTTTACTTTAGATGCCATGCCCGGTAAACAAATGGCGATTGACGCGGATTTGAATGCCGGATTTATTAATGCTGAGGAAGCACGGGAACGACGTCTGGAAGTGACCAGTGAAGCCGATTTCTATGGTTCGATGGACGGTGCAAGTAAATTTGTAAAAGGCGATGCCATTGCCGGCATATTGATTTTATTTATTAACATTATTGGTGGCTTAATTATTGGTATGGTGCAGCACGATTTATCTTTTGAATCTGCTGTTGAAATTTATACTTTGTTGACTATTGGTGATGGATTAGTTGCGCAAATACCAGGGCTTTTATTATCGGTTGGTACCGCAATTGTTGTTACCCGACAAAATACTTCTGAAGATATGGGCGCGCAGGTCAGCAGTCAACTAGGACAACAAAAGTCACTTTATATTACCGCTGTAATAATGTTTGTTATGAGTATAGTACCAGGCATGCCGTGGGCTTTTATGTTCTTCGCTTTTTTAATTGCAGCATTGGCGTTTGTTAGTGGTAAATTAAAGGAGGCTAAAGCTAAAGATTTGGAGAAAAAAGAACAAGAAGTAGCGGTCGAAACGCTTCAGCAAGAAGACGAAGTTAAAGAATTGGGTTGGGATGATGTAAATCATGTTGACATTATTGGTCTGGAAATTGGTTATCGTTTGATCCCGTTAGTAGACAAAGCTCAAGGGGGAGAGTTGTTAAACCGAATTAAAGGGGTAAGAAAAAAATTATCTCAAGAGTTTGGATTTTTGGTGCCAGCGGTACATATTAGGGACAATTTAGACCTTGCGCCGAATGCATATCAAATTTCATTGATGGGGGTCACTATTGGTCAAGCTGAGATACGTCATGATCAAGACTTGGCAATTAATCCCGGACAAGTATTTGGTAAACTCGATGGAGTAGAAACAAAAGATCCAGCCTTCGGTTTAGATGCTGTATGGATTAATCAAAATCAAAGAGAGCAGGCACAGGCATTAGGTTATACCGTTGTTGATGCGTCTACTGTACTAGCGACCCATTTAAGCCAAATATTAACGAATAACGCTGCACAATTATTAGGTCATGAAGAAGTTCAGAATTTATTGGACTTGCTTGGTAAAAACTATCCTAAATTAGTGGAAGGTTTGATCCCGGATACTTTAACACTGGCAACCGTTGTTAAAGTACTACAGAACTTAATGAATGAAGGAGTACCAGTTCGTGATATGCGTAGCATTGTACAAACTCTGGTTGAGTATGGTCCTAAGAGTCAGGATCCTGAAATTTTAACCGCAGCAGTTCGTATAACCCTGAGAAAGTTCATCGTTCAGGAACTTGTCGGTCCCGAATTGGAAGTGCCTGTCATTACTTTGGCGCCAGAGCTGGAACAGATGTTGCATAAGTCTATGCAGATGGCTGGTGATGATGGTGCAGGTATAGAGCCTGGTTTGGCGGAGCGGTTACAGAAATCATTGACAGATGGTGCGCAAGAACAGGAATTGGCTGGCGATACGCCAATTTTGTTAACCTCTGGAATTCTACGTTCAGTATTGGCTAAATTTGTTAAATACACCATTCCCAGCTTACGGGTTCTTTCTTATCAGGAAGTTCCTGATGATAAACAAATTAAGATTGTTAGTGCGATTGGTCAGTAATTAGCTTAGTAATAGCTATCTCAGTAATAGTTAGCTCAGAAATAGTTAGCTCAGAAATAGCTAAGGTAAAAATCAGGCTAGTCAGCAGTAACAGCAACGTTGTATTGGAATTTAAGTGCAAAAAGAGTTAAGGGGTTTGCTGTGAAAATTAGACGATTTGTAGCCAAAGATATGAGAACTGCACTGACGACTATTAAAGAAGAACTTGGTGCTGATGCAGTCATCATGTCTAATAAAAAAATTCCTGAAGGTGTCGAATTGATGGCGGCTGTTGATTATCATCAGTCGCTGCCCGCAGCTAAAAGTACGGGTCAACAAAGTGAGCAGGACAATAGTCAGTTAAAGAATAGTCAGCTAAATAATAGTCAGCTAAATAATACCCATAGCGAAGAATTCGCAGGAAATCAGCAGGCTAGTTCTGAACGTTTGAATTCTGTTGTTGATCCGCAAGGTTCAAGCCACTCAAGCCAACTAAACCAATCTAATCAATTGAAAAATGATGTCGTTTCTTTAGGAAATAACCGAAATAATGACACTGGTTCTGCAGCTAGTGGCGCAATTCATGCGCAAAACACATCAACCACAAGTAATTCTTTAAATAGCAACTCGGCTAATGCTTCAGATAGTCCATCCGACAGTTTAGCAGCATTGCTTGGACGTCAAATACAGCAAACTAATCAAAATGAAACAATAGCGACTAATGAATTAAGTGGTGCGGACAATACCATTGAACAACAACTGAAGAATTTTACTCAAAGACTGCAAAACTCAACGGCTGGACAACATCCAAGTGAGCAATATAATGGTCAATTACAGCAGGGTTTTGATGAGCAGAGAAGTTTTTCGGAATATCAAAATATGCAAAGCGAGCAAGCTGACCAACTTACGCAATCTGTAAACATCCACCAAACACAGCAGAATCGAAATCATACTCAAAGCGTGCATTCTGTTGAATTTGAAAATATGCAAAAAGAAATGGCTTCTATTCGTCAGTTATTAGAGCATCAAATGTCCGGATTGATGTGGCAGGACATGGCACAAAAAAATCCATCACGGGCGGTATTGGTAAACCGTTTAATGGCAATGGGAATAACGGAAGAGTTATCAGATCAAATCGCAGGTTATATACCTCCACAAGTTAATGAACAAGATGCATGGCAGCAAGCACAGCAATTAATTATTCAACAAATTAACACCACGAATAATGATATTATTCAATGTGGTGGTGTTGTTTCTTTGGTTGGACCTACAGGTGTTGGAAAAACAACCACCATTGCAAAATTAGCCGCCAGATTTGCACAAATACATGGTGCAGATCAAGTTGCGATGATTTCAACAGATAGTTATCGTATTGCCGGCTTTGAACAGCTTGCTACTTATGGAAAAATTATTGGCTGCCAGGTTAAGCTGGCACCGGATGCTGAAACATTAGATGATTTATTGCAAAAATATAGTCACAAGAAGCTAATTCTTATCGATACCGCAGGTATGGGACAAAGAGATATGAGATTAGCTGAACACTTAACTACCTTAATTGCCAATGCTCGTGTTAGAATTCGAAATTATTTAGTATTAGCGGCAAATACGCAGCAGCGTGTTATGCAAGAAAATGTTGAAAGATTTAAAAAAGTGCCTTTAGCAGGTTGCATCTATACTAAATTAGATGAAAGCTTAAGTATCGGCGAAATTATATCAACATCTATTCAAAATGGTTTACCGATAGGGTATCTTACTGATGGGCAAAGGGTTCCTGAAGATATAAAAGTTGCAAATGCTGAAAAATTAGTTAGGCTTGCAGATAAAATGTCAGCAAAATATGCAAAAACAAATTCAGTAAGTTGGAGGCCTTTGCCAATAACCGCAGCCTAGGCTATATTTTTTTACTTTTTAATGATTTTGCTTGAATGTAAATAAGTGATTCTTTTAGGTAAAAACTTAGATGAATAGTTTAGATGAAAAATTTTATGACACGAGAGTAGCTAGTCCCGTAGTAAGGAGACAAACATAAATGATAGATCAAGCGAGTGGCTTAAGAAAAATGCAAGATTTGCGAAAAGTAAAAAATTCAGGACAAATTAAAGTCATCGCCGTTTCAGGTGGGAAAGGTGGTGTGGGAAAAACCAATGTCTCATTAAATACCGCTATTTCATTAGCTAAGCTAGGTAAAAAAGTACTGGTTTTGGATGCTGATTTAGGCTTGGCTAATGTTGATGTCATGTTAGGCTTACGGGTTACCCGTAATTTGTCACATGTATTGTCAGGCGAATGTGAGCTTGATGATATTATTGTAGAAGGCCCTGCTGGCATAAAAGTAATCCCCGCGACTTCCGGAACACAATCTATGGTCGATTTAACCACTGCTGAACATGCTGGTTTAATTCGTGCCTTCAGTGATATGAATACAAAATTTGATATTTTGCTGGTTGATACTGCAGCAGGCATTTCAGATATGGTGCTGAGTTTTTGTCGGGCGGCACAAGATATTATATTAGTTGTTTGTGACGAACCTACCTCAATCACTGATTGCTATGCTTTAATGAAGTTGCTGAGTCGCGATCACGATATGTTTAAATTCAAAGTTGTTGCTAACATGGTGCGTAGTCCGAAGGAAGGACAACAGCTTTTTGGAAAATTAGCCAAAGTTACTGATCGTTTTTTGGATGTTGCGCTAGACTTAGTAGCAGTTATACCTTTTGATGAAAATGTCAGAAAATCAGTACGTAAACAGCAAGCAATTGTTGAAGCTTTTCCAGATTCTCCTGCTTCTAAAGCAATTAAATTATTGGCTAAAAGGATAATTGATTGGCCTGTACCTAGTAAAGCTTCAGGACATTTAGAATTTTTTATTGAAAAATTACTCGAAAATAATAAAAAATAGCTAAATTGATACTCAACATTGAACTGTATTTCCAGAGTGTTTGAGTATTCGACAATAATTAATCGGAGCTATAGTTATAGTGGGAAGAGTAAATGCCTATAGTGTTCAACAGGACAAATTAGCTTTATTGGAACAACATACTGTTCTGGTAAAGCGAATTGCTTATCATTTGCTGGCAAGGTTACCTGCCAGTGTACTTGTTGATGATTTGATCCAATCGGGAATGATTGGATTATTAGAAGCCTCTAATAACTTTGATAGCAGCAAAGGTGCTAGTTTTGAAACCTTTGCTGGTATTCGTATTCGTGGTGCAATGCTTGATGAAATGCGCCGTGGAGACTGGACACCACGTTCGGTACACAGAAATAGTCGCATGGTCAGTGACGCTATAAAATCCCTTGAAGCAGAATTTGGCCGAGATGTCACTGATATTGAAGTGGCTGAAAAACTTGATATTTCGTTAAATGAGTACCATCATATTCTTAGTGAGGTTAGTTCTGGTAAAATCATAGGCTTCGAAGATTTAGGGGTAAGTGAAGACGCAATTCATATTGATGATAATGGTAAAAATGATGACCCTTATCAAAAAATTGAACAAATAGTTTTTAAAAAAGCGTTAAGTGAGTGTATTTCTACTTTACCTGAACGCGAAGCTTTAGTACTGTCTTTATATTACGACGAAGAATTAAATTTACGTGAAATTGGACAAGTTCTCGATGTAAGTGAATCTAGGGTTAGTCAAATTCATAGTCAGGCGATGCATCGTTTAAAAGCTAGAATGCAATCTTGGCAAAGTTAAATAAAAAAATTAGTAAAATAGAAACATACAGTTAATTATTCACCATGAAACCTGTTGGAGGGTGCCTTGGATAAAAATATGAAAGTTCTTGTAGTTGATGATTTTTCAACCATGAGACGTATCGTGAAAAATTTGTTACGTGATTTAGGCTTCACCAATATATCAGAAGCGGATGATGGCAGTACTGCATTGCCTATGCTGCAAGGTGGAGATTTCGATTTTGTCGTAACTGACTGGAATATGCCTGGCATGCAAGGGATAGATTTATTAAAAGCTATTCGAGCTGATGCTAATTTGGCTCATTTACCTGTTTTGTTGATAACGGCAGAAGCAAAGAAAGAGCAAATAATTATGGCAGCTCAAGCAGGAGTAAACGGTTATATTGTTAAACCATTTACTGCTGCAACGTTGAAAACAAAGCTAGATAAAATTTTTGAGCGTTTAGGTTAATTAAATCTGGCTTTTGCGTAAGGACGTTGCATGACTAAATTTAACGGTGTCCATGTTACTTTGGAACAAGCAAAATTGTTGGTGGAGTATCTGGAATCTGATCAGCAAGATAAAGCCGATGAACTGGTTGCTGAAATACAAAACCCGATCAATTCAAATTTATTTGAAGAAATTGGTAAGTTGACACGGCAGTTACATGATTCTTTGATGAATTTTCAGCTTGATTCAAGGTTAAATGATTTGGCCAATGCAGAGATCCCTGATGCCAAAGAACGCTTGAATTATGTTATTAAACAAACTGAAAATGCAGCCAATAAAACCATGGATGCGGTCGAGGCAATTTTTCCTGTTGTTGATAATATTCAACAACAGGTAAAAAATGTTGATCCGCTATGGGAAAAACTGATGAATAATCAGTTAGATCTGCCGGAATTTAAAAGTCTTTGTGTTGATATAGATAGTTTGTTAAAAACTACCAGTAAAGAGACCCAGATTATGCGAGTATTAATGACTGATGTTTTAATGGCGCAAGATTTCCAAGATTTAACCGGGCAAGTTATTCGTAAAGTTATTGAGCTAGTCCATGAAGTAGAAGAAAGTTTAATAAATATGCTGACCGTGTTTGGTATTTCAACGGCGGAAGCGAAAGGAGCTATTCTACCTAAAGTTGGTGATAATCTAGTGGAAGGGCCGGTAGTAAACAAAGAGACAAGAGATGATGTTGTTGTCGATCAGGACGATGTTGATGATCTTTTGTCTAGTTTAGGATTTTAACGGGAGTTGCTGCATGTCATTTGAGGCAGATGAAGAAATTCTTCAGGACTTTTTAATTGAAGCGGGTGAAATACTGGAATCGCTTTCTGAACAGTTGATAGAACTGGAAAATGATCCGGGAAACGCTGAGTTATTGAATTCAATCTTTAGAGGTTTTCATACAGTAAAAGGTGGTGCAGGATTTCTTTCTTTAAACCATCTGGTTGATGTTTGCCATGGTGCGGAAAATATTTTTGATTTATTACGTACCGGACAACGTACAGTAAATTCTTCATTAATGGATGTTATTTTGCAATCGCTTGATAGCGTTAATGAAATGTTTGTTTTAGTGCAAAATGGTGAAGTACTTGAAGCTGCAGATTCTGCATTATTAGCTGAATTACATCGTTTAAGTACTCCTGAGGGAGAAGAGGCTGAAGTTGAACAAGTTGTTGTTTCGACGTCAAGGTCTGTTGATAGTGATGAAGAAATCACAGATGACGAATTTGAAGCGTTGCTTGATGAATTGCATGGTGGTGGTAGCCCTTCAGCTGCATCTTCGCCTGTAGCAACTTCGGTAAATTTATCTACTGATAGTGATGAAATAACCGATGATGAATTTGAAGCATTACTTGATGAATTACACGGTAGCGGTGGTCCCTCTGCTGTAGGTTCTACAAAAAATTCACAGGCAACCAATACAACAAAAACAACGAAAACAACAAAATCAACCACGAATAGTGGTGAAATAACTGACGACGAGTTTGAATCATTACTTGATGAATTACACGGTCAAGGTTCTTTTTTATCAGAGGCTAAAGCTCCAGCAACTTTGAGCGTTGCCAGTGACAGTGATGAAATAAACGAGCAGGAATTTGAAGCACTTCTTGATCAACTTCATGGTAAGGGTCAGGCACCTAAAACTCAGCCCGTTGTCACTACCCCAGCATTATCAACAAGTTCTCAACCAAAAGCTTCTAAGCCAAAAGCATCTTCAAATGCTGGTGCTGCAAAATCAACGGTTAAAAAACCAGTTGGAAAAATAGCGCCAAAACCAGTTGCGGGGAAAGCTAAGGCAAAAGATAAAAAAACGGCAGTAATTCCTCAAGGTGAAACTACCGTTCGTGTTGATACCAAACGACTTGATCAGATCATGAATATGGTTGGTGAGTTGGTATTAGTTCGTAACCGTTTGTCTAGCTTAGGCATGGCAAAAGAAGATGAAGAGCTTACTAAAGCCATTTCAAATTTGGATGCGGTGACTACTGATTTGCAGGGTGCGGTTATGAAAACCCGCATGCAGCCAATCAAAAAAGTTTTTGGCCGTTTCCCGCGGGTTGTTCGAGATCTTGCCCGTAGCCTGAATAAAGAAATTAAATTGATACTGGAAGGTGAGGAGACCGATTTAGATAAAAATCTGGTTGAAGCCCTTGCTGATCCATTAGTGCATTTAGTTAGAAACTCAGTTGACCACGGTATTGAAGAGCCGGCCGTTCGTGAAGCTAATGGTAAACCCAGAGAAGGTACTGTTGTTTTATCTGCGTCCCAGGAAGGGGATCATATTCTATTAACCATTCGTGATGATGGTGCAGGTATGAATGCAAATAAATTAAAACAGATAGCGATAGAAAGAGGGGTTTTAGATACTGAAGCAGCTGCTCGTATGTCTGACTCTGAAGCTTTTAATTTGATTTTTGCTCCTGGGTTTTCAACTAAAACTGAAATTTCTGAAGTATCTGGCCGTGGTGTCGGTATGGATGTGGTGAAAACAAAAATTACCCAGCTCAATGGTACAGTGGCTATTGATTCACAATTGGGCATTGGTACAGTACTGGAAATTAAAGTACCACTTACTTTAGCAATTCTACCTACTTTAATGGTAGTCGTAGGCAAACAGACATTTGCATTGCCGCTTGCCGGAGTGAATGAAATATTCCATTTAGATTTAACTAAAACCAATGTTGTTGATGGGCAATTAACCACAATTGTCCGTGAAAAAGCTATTCCGTTATTTTATTTGGATCAATGGTTAGTGAGAGACTATGTTGAACAAACACGTGAAAAAGGTCATGTGGTTATTGTTCAGTTGGGCAAACAACAAATTGGTTTTGTGGTTGATAGCCTGATTGGTCAAGAAGAAGTAGTTATAAAACCTCTTGATAGATTATTGCATGGTACCCCAGGCATGGCAGGAGCAACAATAACCAGTGATGGTGGCATTGCTTTGATTATTGATGTACCTAGCATGTTGAAATTCTATGCTAAGAAATCACCTGTTAACAAAAGATTACGTACGCACAATTAACCTTTTCAATAACAGTTATTAAAATAATAACAAAGAGAAATTAAATGGCCTATAAGGTTTTGGTGGTAGACGACTCAAGCTTTTTCAGACGTCGTGTTACGGATATACTAAATGCAGATCCAAATCTTGATGTCATTGATGTTGCGGTAGATGGTAAAGACGCAGTAGAAAAAGCGATTAAATTAAAACCTGATGTCATCACCATGGACATTGAAATGCCGCTTCTAAATGGGATTGAAGCGGTTAAACAAATCATGGCAAAATCGCCGACGGCAATTTTAATGTTTTCTTCATTAACTCATAAAGGAGCACGAGCTACTTTAGACGCGCTAGAGGCTGGAGCATTAGATTTTCTTCCGAAAAAATTCAATGAAATTGCAAAAACAACTGAAGATGCAGGTAGTTTATTAAGACAACGTGTAGTCCAATTAGCTAAAGGTCGGAGGTTTACTACTCGTCGGTTAGTAAAAACCAAACCGGTTGTCACAACCCGCACAATAAATCGCACCAGAGTTCTACCGAAAATGGCAGTTGTTGACCGTGTTAAACCAGTTGCAAGCACTACTGATGCCAGGGTTAAGCGTAGTTCAGGCAAAGAATATAAATTACTTGCCATAGGCACCTCTACAGGCGGACCTATTGCTTTGCAGAAAATATTATCGAAGCTGCCGAAAGATTTTCCTTTACCTATTATTATGGTTCAGCACATGCCCGCTGCTTTCACGCAGACTTTTGCTACCCGTCTTGATTCGTTATGTAAAATAAGCGTTAAAGAAGCAAGTGACGGTGACGTGCTCAAACCAGGGTGCGCTTATCTTGCTCCCGGTGGTAAACAAATGATTTTGGATGGCACACCAAGTTCGTCAAGGCTACGAATACTGGAAGATACATCTGACAGAATTGCATTTAAACCAAGTGTTGATGTGAGTTTTGGATCAGCCGCTAAAATTTATAAAGGCTCAGTACTTGCGGTGATCCTGACGGGTATGGGATCAGATGGCAGGGAAGGCTCTCGTATGTTGAAAGCTAAAGGATCAACTATTTGGGCACAAGACGAGGAATCTTGTGTGGTTTATGGTATGCCACAGGCGGTAACAAAGGCAGGGCTGTCAGAATTATCTTTAAGTTTAGAAACCGTGGCTGATTCAGTGTTAACAGAAATAGACCATGGATAGATTAAGTATTGCCGGCATTATTGTCGCTTTACTGGCTATTATTATTGGTTTTACCCTTGATGGCGGAGGGCTCGGCGCTTTATTTGAATTGCCGGCATTTATTATTGTTGTTGGTGGGACATTGGGTGCAGTGATGTTGCAGTCGTCTCAGCAGCAGTTTGTGCATGCAATGTCGTTATTGAAATGGGTTATTTATCCGCCTAAGTATGATATTCCTGAGGGTATTGACAGTATTCTTTTCTGGGCGGAAAAAGCACGTGAATCTGGATATTTAGCACTGGAAGATCTCGCACTCGAAGAAGATGATGGCTATGTTGTAAAAGGGTTGAATTCTTTAGTTGATGGTATAGATGTTGATAAGTTTAAAGTCTCCCTTGACTTGGATTTAGATCTTTACCGCGAGCATAATTTGCGCTCTGCCAATATATTTGAATCTATGGGGGGTTACAGTCCCACCATTGGAATACTTGGGGCTGTACTTGGTTTAATACATGCTATGGGCAATTTGAATGACCCCAACTTGTTAGGACAAGGTATTGCTACTGCATTTGTTGCTACTATTTATGGTGTAGGGTTTGCTAATTTATTATACATACCTGTAGCGAATAAAATTAGAGGCATTGTTCATCAACAAACAATGTACAGAGAAATGATGGCGGAAGGACTATTGGCGATAGCCAATGCTGAAACCCCTAATTTTATCGCTAATAAACTTTCAGCTTTCAGGCTAGAGGAATGAACCGCAGACGGGGGCGTCGTCATACTGTAGAGCATGACAATGTTCACCGGTGGTTAGTTTCCTACGCTGATTACATGACGTTGATGTTTGCTTTATTTGTGGTTTTGTATGCCATGGCTATGGTTAATGAAAAACCGTTTGAAAGTTTAACAGAGTCTATTGGCAGGATATTTCAAGCGGATAAAGTTCCACCTAAGAATCGCGGACATGGCGATGATATTTTGCCAGTCAATCAAATTAAATCCAAAATAAACCTTTATGGGAATGCTATTTTGGATGTGGCAGGTTCTAATTTGGTAGATGGTGAGCCTGTCTTATCAAATATTGAAAGTACTTTAGTAGGCAGTAATTTAACAACGCTTGAAAAGGAATTGCATACGGCATTGTTTGATTTGGTTGAATCGGGTTTTGCCGAATTAACGGTAGACGGCGATTGGTTAGAAATTGA
This sequence comes from Alteromonadaceae bacterium, assembly GCA_013216005.1. Lineage (GTDB taxonomy): Bacteria > Pseudomonadota > Gammaproteobacteria > Enterobacterales > Alteromonadaceae > JABSOI01. The sequence continues at coordinate 32,582 of JABSOJ010000015.1, forward strand.
ATTAAGTAGTGGATTGCTATTTCCAAGCGGTTCTTCTTCAACAACCCTGTCTGCTACCGCAATTCTTGGTGTTATTTATGATGTAATTGGCGATGTCAGTAATCTTATTCGTATAAGAGGTTATACTGATGATCAGCCTATTAACACCGAAATATTTAATTCCAACTGGGAGTTATCAGTATTTAGAGCTACAGCTGTTTTACGTTCACTGGAAAAAATGAATCTGAATCCGGCTCGTATGGCGATTGAAGCTTACGGACAGTATTATCCTACTTCAAATAATACAACGGCTCTAGGTAGGGCAAAAAACAGACGTGTTGTTATAGCCATCTCTAAGTACGGTTTAGAACAAAGAAATTTATTAACAACGCCGGTATTTAGCATTAAAGATGTGGATAAAATTAAGCAACTTAATGGTGATGGTACTGGTACTGATGCCGATCGTAAAGGTAATAAAATTAAAGTTATTCGATTAGCAAATGGTGGTTTACGAATTACTACCCGGGAAGATGAACCACCGTCTCAAAATCAATAATGGGCATGTTTTTACTTATTTACTAAATTAACTGTATCTTTTAACTAGATATTTCAACTAAATGTTTTACCAAGATATTTTAACTAGATAAGTTATCTTGTTAATTTGAATAATAGGAATCTCAATTGGTAGTTTGGACCGTAGCAAATCAAAAAGGTGGTGTGGGTAAAACAACCACTACAATTGCATTGGGTGGCTTGTTGGCTGAACAAGGTTACCGAGTATTATTGGTTGATACTGATCCTCATGCATCATTGAGCTATTATTTTGGAATTGAATCTGAAGATTTGGACCTGAGTGTTTATAACTTATTTACCCGGGTGTCTAAAAAGGAAGAAATATTACAGAGTTTGTGTCCTACGCAATATGCAAACATTGATATTTTGCCGGCAACAATGGGATTAGCGACGCTTGATCGATCATTAGGGGCCAAAGGAGGCATGGGTTTAGTACTTAAAAAAGCGATGCAAAAAATCACTGATGAATATGATTATGTTTTGATGGATTGTCCTCCAGTGTTGGGCGTATTAATGGTGAATGCATTAGCGGCATCGGACAGAATTATTGTGCCGGTACAAACGGAGTATCTTGCACTTAAAGGTTTAGATAGAATGATGAAAACGATGGATATTATGCAAGTGGAGCAAGATAAACCCTTTAATTACACTATAGTGCCAACCATGTTTGATAAAAGAACGAAGGCTTCGATATTAGCTTATAGAAGTTTACAGGAACAATATCCTGAAAGTTTATGGCTAGGAGTTGTGCCGGTAGATACAAATTTTAGAAATGCCAGTACCTGCAGACAAGTGCCATCGGATCACGCTGCATCTTCTCGTGGTGTTTTCGCTTATAGGAATTTATTAACGCATTTATTAGAATTACAAACGGTGGCTAAATAAATGAGTAAGTCATTACCTGCCAGTAAAAAATTAATGCAAACCTACTTGTCTGAGCTGCTTACAGAAGAAGTGACTGAGGAAGAAAATCTGCCGGTTGCAAAAAGTGTTGTGGACATTGAAAAAGCTAAGCGTTTAGAAAAGCTATTGCAAAAAGTCAGTGTAACTCAGCAAGGATCAGAAAGTGAAAAACCTTCGATAACTTCGTATAAGTCAGAGCGGTCCAAAGTAGAAAGAAAAGTAGAAAGTAAAGTTGTTGATAAAGCGGTTGAAGTTAAAGCAACCCCAGTTAAGAAAAAAGTAACAGAGCAAGATTTAGTTACCCGTAAAAGTCAGGCGAACGAATTTTCTAAAGTTAAGAAAAATTATCGGTTAGGTAGTTTTCAAGCAATGTTTTTCGATGTGGCAGGTTTAACTCTTGCGGTGCCCTTAATAGAATTAGGTGGTATTTATAATGTCGGTAAAACCAATAGTATTATGGGGAAACCCGATTGGTTTAAAGGCGTTATGTTACACAGAGACGAAAAAATTAATGTGGTAGATACTGCTTTATGGGTTATGCCGGAAAAATGTGATGAGAAATTAAAAAATTCACTAAACTATAAATATATTATAATGTTAAGTAATAGCTTGTGGGGATTGTCGGCAGAAAATCTGATTGATACCATTACACTAGAGCAAGATGAAGTAAAGTGGCTTGATAATTCGAACAAACGACCATGGTTAGCAGGTCTGGTAAAAGATAGAATGTGTGCATTATTAGACGTTGAATCACTAATCCAGCTACTGAATGATGGTTTAGGAATTCAATAAGATAAGCTATGCTAATAATAGTATGATCAGAATTACTTGTTGATAGTTACATGTTGAGAGTTAAATGTTATGACTAAATGTTTAGCAATAAGCTTAAAGATATTATTAGTGAAAAGTTTGTAAAAAAGTAGTAATGGAATTGGCAAAAGAAACAGCAGAAGTTAAATAAGAATTTGATAATTTGAGGGGCAAATTGTATGTCTGATGAAAGACGCAATGCTAGTGAAAAGATTGACGCCAATGATGAGGTGTTGCAATGGGTTACGTTTAAACTTGACAGTGAAACGTATGGGATAAACGTAATGCAGGTACAGGAAGTGCTGCGTTACAGTGAAATAGCGCCAGTTCC
>JABSOJ010000168.1 GCA_013216005.1 Alteromonadaceae bacterium
AGAACAGTTCAATCAAGATTGAACTGCAGGATAGCTATGAATTGTGAACCGTAATGCCTTGAATTTGATCAGTGCCAAAAACATATATATTTTATTAGGTGCGGAATGTCAGTTAAATAAATTATTTATTTCTTGGAAAAATTTGAAAATGTGTCCTAAGTTTATAGCTGTGCTTTATTGTACGAGTAGTAGAGAATAAACGAGTAGCCGCATTTAGATAATATTTGGCATGGAAACTTTTTATTTTTCACAATTTAAATGATTTATAGCTTTATTGATTTCAAGTGAAATGAGGTTTGAAATGAAAGTTAGTATTTATAGTGTTAAATGCATACTGATCTATGCGCTGTCTGCTGTTGCATCTTATTTTTTTATTACTATGTTATTTTCGTTGTAGTTTCACGATAAGTTGAGAAAGGTCAAGTATATTAATTATGCCGGATGGTATGATTTTTTGTGCCTGTATTTTAAGGGATCTGTATAAAAAACACGCTTTATACAGTTTTTTTTCTATTTTATTCATAAATTATAATCTTTTATTCATAATTAAATGTTGACAGATTTTAACAATTCAGGCATTTTAATCTTATGAAACTATCAAGCAGCCATTTAACCACTATTATTACCACTACCACCTTTATTGGAATGGTGGTCACTGGCTGATGTGAAAAATAAGAATTTTAACAAAGCCCGTGACCTGATAAAGGTTCCGGGCTTTTTTTTTGTTTAATTAGGATGTAAAAATGCGAGTACTAAAGTTTGGCGGTTCATCACTAGCAACAGCAGAGCGCTTTATTCAAGTTGCAGAGATTGTTAAATCAAATAGCGATTCAACACCGTTAGCTATTGTAGTTTCAGCACCTCAAGGGGTAACTAATCATTTGGTTGCTATGGCTGAAAACATCAGTGATGATGAAAGGCTTGAGGTAGATCTAAATCATTTCAAAAGTGCGATTGAGACAATTATTGACGATTTATCCGCTAGTTTAGCCGGTTTTGATCGTCAGCATTGTGAACAAGCATTGGCAAACAGCGAAAATCAGTTATCAAGATATATGAAAGGAGCAAATATGTTGTCTTTTTGTCCTGAACATATTTGTGCTCGTATTATTAGTACTGGTGAGCGTTTGAGTGTAGCTATACTTGATTCAGTATTACGTGCGTCAGGTAAAAAAGTTTCAATACTTGAACCTGAAAAATTTTTATACACTAACAATTCATCTCTTAATGCTGTTGCTGATTTGGTGCTGTGTAAAGATAAGTTTAATAAGGTTTACCGCGATTTACATCCCATCTCATTAATGCCTGGTTTTATTGGTGTAAGTTGTTTCGGCGAGAACAAACAAGAGCAAGTGACTACACTTGGTCGTAATGGCTCTGATTATTCAGCTGCCGTTTTAGCTGTTTGTACTGAAGCTGAATGTTGTGAAATATGGACTGATGTTGACGGAATTTACAATGCGGATCCCCGCGTGATCAGTGATGCGACTTTATTAGACTATTTATCTTATCAGGAAGCTATGGAGCTTTCATATTTTGGCGCAAGTGTTTTACATCCCAAAACTATTGGTCCAATTGCGCAGTATCACATTCCTTGCCGGATAAAAAATACGGCGAATCCATCAGCACCCGGAACATTAATTGCTAACGAGAATGATCAGCAGAAAAAGGTAAAAGCAATTTCTAACCTTGATGAATTAACGATGGTTAATGTGTCAGGGCCGGGGATGAAAGGCATGGTGGGCATGGCGAGTAGAGTGTTTGCTACGATGAGTCGGGAAAATATTTCTCTTATATTAATCAGTCAGTCTTCAAGTGAATATTGCATCAGTTTTTGTATTTATTCATCCGATGCATTACGTGCAGAGGAAAGCTTGAAGGAAGAATTTACATTAGAGTTGTTAAATGGGTTGCTTGAACCATTAGCGCTTAAAGGTAATTTATCTATCGTTTCATTAATAGGCGATGGCATGCATCATCAACGTGGTGTAGCTGCCAAGTTTTTCGGTTCATTAGCACAAGCACGTGTAAATGTTGTTGCTATTGCGCAAGATTCTTCAGAGCGTAGTATTTCAGTCGTTATTGAACAGCGTAAGTGTACTGATGCATTAAAAGTAAGCCACCAGAACTTTTTCTCACACAAACCAACCATTGATGTTTTCCTGATAGGTTGTGGTGTGGTGGGTAGTGAACTTATTGCTCAAATAGCACGTCAGCAGCCTAGTTTGAAAGACCAGAATATTTCATTGAGAGTTTATGGTATTGCCAATAGCAAAGGCATGGTTTTCGATATCAATGGTATTGATCTTGAAAACTGGCCGAAGGCGTTGAAAAACGGAATTGCATTGGGCGATGCCCAAGAAGTCACTGTTGAGAATATTAAAACTTTTGTTCGTGATAATCATTTGATCAATCCTGTGTTAGTTGATTCAACTTCAAATGAAGCGCTGGCAATGAGTTATGTAAGTTTTCTTGAAGAAGGTTTTCACATTGTTACACCAAACAAAAAAGCTAATACAGATTCATGGGATTATTACAAAGCATTGCGTAGTGCCGCACAGAAAACTAACAGACGCTTTTTGTATGAAACTACGGTTGGTGCAGGTTTACCGGTAATTGATACGTTACAGAGTTTGATTAAAGCCGGGGATGAATTATTACGCTTTGAAGGTGTTTTATCTGGTTCGCTTTCTTATATTTTTGGTAAATTGGATGAAGGTATGGCGTTATCTGAAGCAACAGCCATTGCCAAAGAAAATGGTTTTACTGAACCTGATCCCCGTGATGATTTAAGTGGTATGGATGTAGCGCGTAAATTGTTGATAATGGCACGCGAAGCAGGTATGCAATTAGAATTATCTGATATCAAAATTGAGTCGGTATTGCCGGAAGACTTTGATGACAGCGGAGATATTGATACTTTTATGTCTAACCTGACAAAACTGGATAAAAGCTTTAAGCAACGAATCGAACAAGCGAAAGCAGAAGGTAAAGTATTACGTTACATTGGTAATATTGTTGATAAACAGTGCCAGGTTTCAATCGAAGCTGTGCCGGTTGAACATCCTTTATATAGTATAAAAGACGGGGAAAATGCTTTAGCGATCCTTAGTCGATATTATCAACCGTTACCATTTGTGTTGCGTGGTTATGGCGCTGGTGCAGCGGTTACTGCTGCTGGTGTATTTGGTGACATATTAAGAACTTTAGCATGGGAGCCACAAGACTAATGGCAATTTCGGTATTTGCACCGGCATCAATTGGTAATGTCTCGGTCGGTTTTGATGTTTTAGGTTTAGCAGTAAAACCTGTTGATGGGTCTTTATTGGGTGATGTGGTTACTGTTGAGAATGCTGGTAGTAATTCACTGGTTGTTATCGGTAAATTTGCTGATAAGCTACCACAAGATCCTAAAGAAAATATCGTTTGGGATTGTTTGCAATTATTTAATCAAGCATTGGAAAAATCCGGCTTTTTTGTAGATTCGGTGTTATTGACACTGGATAAGAAAATGCCGGTTGGCAGTGGTTTAGGTTCAAGTGCTTGCTCTGTTGTTGCAGGTCTTGAGGCATTAAATGCTTATTATAAAGAAATTCATCAGACAGGTTTTGATGAACATGAAATGTTGCTTATGATGGGGCAAATGGAAGCCAAAATCAGTGGAAGTTTACATTATGATAATGTTGCCCCATGTTATTTGGGCGGTTTACAATTAATGGTACCTTCTGAACTTTCCAAAGAAAGCAATACGCTTACCCGTAGACTTCCCGGTTTCAATGATTGTTATTACGTTATGGCATATCCGGGCATTGAAGTTTCGACTAAAGCGTCACGGGAAGTTTTGCCAGGCAGTTACTCCCGTCAAGATGTTATAGCTTTTGGTCAAAATTTAGCTACTTTCGTTGATGCTTGCCATCGACAAGATAAACAACAAGCTTTTTCCGTAATGAATGATGTTGTTGCTGAACCTTATCGTAAAGGATTATTGCCTAAATATCAGCAGGCACGTGACTATTTAATGGCACAGGGCAGTTTAGCCGTAGGCATTTCAGGCTCTGGACCCACGTTATTTTGCGTATGTCAGGAACAGGCGCAAGCGGAAGAATTTGCGCTGTGGTTACAGACAAATTATTTACAAACTGATCTTGGATTTGTCCATGTCTGCAAGGTTGATGAAGTTGGTGCTTGCATCTTGAATTAACCCAGCTTGAGTGAACATAGCTTGGGTATAAAAGATCACGGTAAGAAAAAATGTATTTAATAGGATTTAAAAATGAAGTTTTATAATTTAAAAGAAAATAACGAACAGGTAAGTTTTGCTGGAGCAGTAAAACAGGGATTAGGCAAAAACCAAGGTTTGTTTTTTCCACAGAAAATACCTAAGTTTGACAATATGGACCAATTATTAGCGATGCCTTTGGTTGAGCGTAGTGTGAAAATATTATATCCATTTGTCAGTGCTGATTTATCAGAAAAGCAACTTACAGACATAGTAACTTCTGCATTTAATTTTCCTGCCCAGCTTCAGGCTATCAGTGAAGACAGGGCTATTCTTGAGCTTTTTCATGGCCCAACGTTAGCGTTTAAAGATTTTGGTGCACGTTTTATGGCGAAATGTCTGCAAGCTTTCTCTGCTGATCAACCGATCACTATTTTAACGGCAACATCTGGTGATACTGGTGCAGCGGTAGCACATGCTTTTTACGGTATAGATAATATCCGTGTAGTGATTATGTATCCTAAAGGCAAAATTAGCCTGTTACAGGAAAAAATGTTTACTACACTTGGTGGTAATATTGAAACACTCGCCGTTGACGGTACATTTGACGATTGTCAGGCTTTAGTTAAACAATCTTTTGATGATAAAGCATTAGCGCAAACTATTGGTTTGAATTCAGCGAACTCAATAAACATCAGCCGTTTGTTAGCGCAAATCTGTTATTACTTTGAAGCCGTTGCACAACTTTCCCGTCAAAAGAGCAAAGATAAGTTGGGTGACATTGTTTTTTCAATTCCGAGCGGAAATTTTGGTAATTTAACCGCTGGTTTATTTGCTAAGGCGATGGGATTACCGATCAAACGTTTTGTTGCTGCAACTAATGCAAATGATACCGTACCTCGTTATTTATCAACGGGAGAATGGTCACCTAATGAAACGGTTGCCACTATTTCCAATGCGATGGATGTGAGTAACCCAAATAACTGGCCACGTGTTGAACACATGCTTAAATCAGGTATCGTTGAAAAAGACTGTGTAAACTCGGTTTCAATTGATGAAGAGCAGACTCAATCAACTGTTCTACAGTTAAATAAATTAGGCTACATCAGTGAGCCGCATGCAGCCGTAGCTTATAAAGCATTGCAATACAGCACGACTAAAGATGAGTTTGGTGTGTTTTTAGGTACTGCACACCCGGCGAAATTTAAAGAGGTGGTGGAAAGTATTTTAGGACAGCCATTAGGTTTACCAAAAGAGCTGGCTGATTGTGCCGGAGAGCCTACTTTGTCTCAAGATTTAGCGGCAGATTTTTCTCAGTTACGTGAATATTTGTTGGCAAAGCATTAAAATATTATTGCTTGATGTACAATTAAAAAAGGCAGTTTAACTGTCTTTTTCTATTTTTAACGTTTGAATGCTGACAATAAATAGCTGGAATAAAAATGAATAAATCCCCTCAATGGCAAGCGATAATTCAAAAAGAACAACAGCAAGCATACTTCATTAAGCTGAAGGCTGAAATTGAACAAAGAAAGTCTCAGGGAATTACTGTATTTCCATTAGAAGACGATGTTTTTAAAGCTTTTGAATATGTTGATCTGACCGATATTAAAGTGGTTGTTTTAGGGCAGGACCCTTATCATGGAACAGGATTTAATACTCAAGGAGAGTGCGTACCTCAGGCTCACGGATTAGCTTTTTCTGTTCAGAATAATATAAAAACACCGCCTTCATTGGTCAATATTTTTAAAGAATTAACGACTGATATTGACGGGTTTGTTACTCCTGATAATGGTGGTTTATCTGCTTGGGCTGAGCAGGGGGTGTTGTTGCTTAATACTGTGTTAACGGTTGAACAGGCAAAAGCCCATTCTCATGCAAAGCTTGGTTGGGAACAATTTACCGACGTTATTATTGAAAATATTAATCAGTATAATCCGGGGTGTGTCTTTATTTTATGGGGCGCTCATGCGCAGAAAAAAGGACGCAACATTGATCATCAAAAGCATTGTGTTTTAGCTGGACCTCATCCGTCTCCGTTATCCGCTTATAGAGGTTTCTTTGGATGCCAACATTTTTCAAAAGCGAATTTGTGGTTAGAGCAGCATAATAAATTACCGATTGACTGGAAATTATCATAGGCATTTTTAATGGCTTCTTAGATTCAAATAAAAAGTCAGTGATGAAGATTAATTATTTAATTTATATTTCTTTAAATAATTATTCAACAATTTATAATCCGTTACCGTAAAATGATTCATAACCTTAAAATTAATTCAGTAAAAATATTTATAAATTAAACCATCAGGAATTTGCTCAATGTTAACAAAAACAACAATAATAGCCGCTATTGTGTCACTTACCTTTGCTTGTACCAGTACAGAAAATGTTTCTGTAGGAAGCTCACCGGTAGAAAGTGTTCAAGTGACAAAATATGAAACTTATGTGAGCGCTGGTCAGCAATTACCTTTAGCACAACTTACCAGCATAAATGGTGAAATGATTAATCTACAAGAGCAAGGTAAGCGTAAGCTAGTAATTTTGTTTGCTACCTGGTGCAGTGATTCACAACGGACTATTAAACAGTTATTAAGCTCGCCAATTTTAAAACAGCAAGATTTAACCGTAGTAGGAATTGGGCGTGAAGAAAACGCAGAGGATTTACATAAATTTTCTGAAGAATATCAAGTGACTTTTCCTTTAGTCACAGACGAAAACCGTGAAATTTATAAGCAATTTGCCAGTGCGGGTATTCCACGCCTGGTTTTGGTTGATGAAAACAACATGGTAGTAAAAATGCTGTTTGCTGAAGATCCGGCTGTAATGGAACAAATTAACTGGGATCTGCCCCTTTAACTGATAGGTAGTTTGGGTTAATCATCTAAATTCTCGACTTTACAGACAAGCGGATAAACCAGCAGGAAGGTGCCGACAATAAGGTATCCACCCGTAATTCCGCTTATTTCTGGTAGATGCAAGCTGGCTGAATGTATGATGCCAATGGCGGACATAACGCTTGCCGCTATAGCAAAACCAGCTGCATTACGGAAACGCCCGTCAATGACACTGGCCACAATGGCTCCCCAAATGAGTCCTGTAATAATTGAACCTTGCGACAGGGCAAGGTGTCCAGAGTAATGTGCACCTTGTTGCAGCAATGCTGCGACCATCTCTGGATCATTCATATCTGGTAAGTTAGATGCGCCGACTTCACGTAACGCATTTATCATTGCTCCCCATTTTATGATCAGAAAATTGGAAATGTGCGGCATCATAGCAATTGCCACGGCTGCCATATGCGAAGGCTTTATGTTACTGGCTGTGTTGGTGATCATGCTGATGGCAACGAAGACCAGAATAGGGGCGGCGGCAGCGATTGGAATTAAGTTACTAAGGAAAGCCAGTAAACCAAAAAAAGCGGCCAGAGGAATAACCACGCCGACGCCAATTATGTAACCTGTGTGTGCACCCATGCGTTTGTAAGCAGGATGGCCTATGTAGGCGGTGGTTGGAAAAGGTGAGCCGAAAAGAGCGCCGACCATAGTACCGACACCATCGGTGATCTGACATTTAGCAATCGGGTATTTATCTCCGGCAGCTTCAGCAGATTCTACATTATTCATGGTTTCAATGAAGTTGTAGATTTGTACCGGAATTAGTATAAGAAATAATTCAGGGTGGTTAAACAGATATTGAATACCTACAATCAGATCACCAAAATAAGGTATTGGCGGGTAAAACCCTACCCCCTCAAAATTTACAGATGCTTTACCCATAAACAGGGCTAATGTGGTGCCTACTACTAACGCCAATAGCCCGGCAGGCAGGTTAAATGGTAATTTAAAACGTCCAATTAGTCCCCATAAAATAATCAATAGAGAAACGAAACCGATTAAAGGATCTTCAAACACTTCAGCTAAAGGCACCGTACCAATAAATACCAGAGCGATACCGCATAGTGTGCCTAACATTGCTGCACGGGGAGTCACACGTTTTAAAAACGGGCCGATTAAAGCGCCTGACGCTGCTACAATTCCGCCGATAAAACCCGCTGCAATTCCCACTTGCCAGGCTAACAGGGCATCATTCGTTGACCAGTAAATTGGTCCGATAACCCCAAACAGATAAACAAACATCACCGGAGTACTGATGCCATAAGGTAAGGCTGTAACATCATCGCGGCCTGTTTTGGCTGCAATATTGCGCGCCATCATTGCGTATACCACTATGCCTGCCAAAATAGCGATGGCTGCACCGGGAATTATTCTGCCAAATACAATTTCTGCTGGCATGTTGAAAACAAATTGGCAGATGCTTCCAAGAAGGATCAGGTTAATTAAATTATCGGTAAATAGTGCCCAAAAGGCACTGAAATCGTTACGTGCAAATAGCTTGTAATGAGATTTATGTTTATTCATATTTTATAACCTCTAAGGTTGTGATAAAAGGCTAAGATAAAATATCAGCGAAGGATCTAGTCTTTATTTTTGGATCAAAGTGTAGGTGAATTGCTTATAAACTGCGCTGATTATAAGCCTGCTCTGATTATAAGTCTTAAGTTAAATAGTTAAATAGTTAAATAGTTAACTCAAGTTTCGGAGTTCATTTTAACCACTTAGAATGAACTCTTTCGCTATTCTAAAGCATCTTGCCGCAATGTAAAACTATCCATTTGCATGACTTGCGTAAAAAATTCGACGACGGTTTGTTCTATTTTTTCCATTACATTAAG
>JABSOJ010000169.1 GCA_013216005.1 Alteromonadaceae bacterium
CGGGAGGATTAATACCCCGCTTTCACGAAGTGAAAGGCGAGCCTTAGCGAGACAGCTTGCTGCGGGGATTTTTAATTAAACTTAGATTCAAATAAAAAAGGGTGCGTGTAGCACCCTTATAAATCAGTAGAAAACTTTAGCAAAATATTTGCTTTAATCATCCTTTAAATGATGAAAATCAATTTCTTCAATATCTTTTCCGGCATCTTCATTGAAAAAGATGTCTTCATCAAATTGTTTTTCTGCCTTGCCGACTACGATTGTGACCATAGTATCACCTGTTACATTAACGGCGGTACGTGTCATATCGAGAATACGGTCAACACCAATGATCAAACCAATACCTTCTACGGGTAAACCAACCTGATCAAGTACCATTGCAAGCATAATTAATCCTACACCCGGAACACCGGCAGTACCAATAGAAGCTAAAGTTGCGGTAAGAATTACCATTAGATAATTAGACAACGTAAGATCAACATTAAATACCTGAGCAATAAATACCGTTGCTACACCTTGCATAATTGCGGTTCCATCCATATTGATGGTAGCGCCTAATGGTACGGTGAATGAAGCAATGGAATTTTTCACGCCCATTTTTTTAGTTGCAGCTTCCAGTGTTACCGGAATTGTGGCATTACTGCTGGCTGTTGAAAAAGCAAACAGGGCTGTGGCACGCATTTTTTTCAGGAATATCAGTGGATTTAATCCGGTAAGTACTTTTAATATTATTGGATACGTTACTAATGCATGGGTAAGTAAAGCGAATAGAACCACTAAGAAGTAAACAATGAGGTTACCAAATGTACTTAAAGATAAATCGGTAAATAGTGTCGCCATTAAGCAGAATACGCCATAAGGTGCAAGATTCATCAAGATGGTTACCAGACGCATGATTACATCATTTAAGTCTTCAAATAACTTGGCAACCCTTTGCCCTGCTTCTCCGGATAAAGCCATCGCAATACCAAATAACAAAGCAAAAACGATAACTTGTAACATATTGCCTTCAGCAAATGCAGCAAACGGATTACTCGGGAACATTTGTATAAACACTTGAGCCAGTGAAGGAGCTTCTCTACTGGCAAACGTGGTGTTGGCGGCCATATTTACACCTTCACCCGGACTTATCAGTAAAGCCAATGTCATAGCAAAGCTAATGGCGATGGCTGTTGTCAATAAATATAAGGCGATAGTTTTTCCGCCGATTCGGCCAAGTTTGGTTGTGTCTTTTAAAGAACATGTTCCGCAAATAAGTGATACAAAGACCAGTGGTACTACTAGCATACGTAAACTGGCAACGAAGATTTCCCCTCCCACACTGAATAATCCATCAACGAAAAACCCCCGTAGTGATAAATCAGCGATATATAAAGGGATAACGAAATCAGACCCATTTGGCATCAGTTGTTGTAAAATGTAACCAAGAAATATACCTGCACCCATACCGATGATGATGCGAGTTGTTAAATTTGTAGGCTTGTTTGTGCTCATAATAAGGATATTCTTTTATAGTTATAGAATTATAGTAAAATTTTACTTTGCTTATTTAATAGTCGAAACCTTCTTCATTAAATCATATCTAAAAAGGTTTTTAAATATTTATATGCGAAGAGGTTCGTAATTGTTTCTTGTTATATATTGTTAGCTTCTTGTTATTTATTGCTAGTGAAGCAATTCATAGACTAACAATAAATAGTTTATTTAAAAACTTAAATATTGAAAGATATTGCAGTTTTTAGAGGTTTTTTCATAAGTTAGTGGTCTTTTTTTGAATTTATCAGTTAAGATAAATAATAAGTGAATTTTGAATTGATAATATAAAGACTAGGGAGATGCTTTTATGAGCCTACTTCGACGTTTCAGTTTTTTGATGCTTCTTACAGTACTGGCAAGTTGTGGAGGGAAAAGTTTAAATGAAGGGGGGAGTGGTGGCGGAAATGATACTACCTCACGTTCCATCAGTTTAGTTCTCAGTAATGATACGGTTACCGGGCAGACACCTGTTACGGTAAAAGCTACAGTAACAGAGGGAAGTACGGTAATCTCCGGTGTTGTTGTTACATTTTCGAGTACATTGGGGAGTTTTTCTCCAAGTTCAGGTACTGCACTTACTGATGCACAAGGGATTGCTACAATTACCTTAAATGCCGGTGACGTGCCGGGTGCCGGTACAATTACGGCTTCAGTGCCTGATGGTACTGATACAAGTATCGGTTTTACTACTCAGGGTGATGGCAGTGTCGGAAATATTAATATATTTGTTTCTTTGTTAGATAATGAAGGTAACTCAACTGATACGATAACGTCTTCAAAACCCGGTAAAATTAGAGCAACCATCAATGGTATCACTACACCTATGATTGTGACTTTTACTTCAACGGTGGGTGAAATTCCAATTGCAACAGCGATTACTGATGATAACAATCAAGCGACAGTTGATATTTTTGCCAGTGGAGCTTTGGGTGCAGGCACTATTACTGCGTCAATTGAAAGTGGAGAGTTTGGTACTGTTTTACTGGTTGTAGGGTCATCTGACGTACTTATGGGAAGCGGTGAACCCTTTGTTGAAGGTAAAGCAGATATTAGTCTGGCACAAATTTCAGCGGGTGGAACTACGGTTGTATCGGTTAGAATTATCGATGATCAAGGTAATCTATTTACTGAAACGGTTGATGTTAATTTTTCATCCGGTTGTACTAATTTAACACCTGCTACGGCAACATTAAGCTCGCCTATTACCACTTCAAACGGAATTGCCACCAGCACATATTTAGCCAAAGGCTGTGTGGGTGAAGATGCAATAAATGTTACTGCAAATGCGGGTGGTATAAACTTATCAGCTAGTGGCATAGTGACTGTATTGCCTGCCGATGTCGGTAGTATTGAATTTGTTTCAGCAACGCCTGAAAATATTTCCATTCTGGGCACGGGGGGATTAGGTGGTTCTGAAAGTTCGACAGTAGTTTTCAGGATATTAGATACCAACAGTAACCCGGTAAATAATCAATTAGTTAATTTTGCATTGAATACTGATGTTGGTGGAATTACCCTTATTCCATTGAGTGCGACTACTGATAATAATGGTTTGGTTCAAACCGTGATAAATTCAGGTAGTGTTGCTACCAGTGTTCGGGTGCAAGCCACTATAGATGGAAGCAATCCAGTGATATCTTCACAATCTAGTTTATTGGTGGTTTCAACGGGTATTCCGGATCAAGACAGTTTTAGTCTATCGGCTTCAACACCTAACCCTGAAGCCTGGGATATTGATGGTACGGAAGTTGAAGTTACTGCCCGTCTGGCTGATGCTTTTAATAACCCGGTTCCTGACGGTACCGCTGTTAGTTTTACTACGGAAGGTGGTTCTATTGATTCGTCTTGTCTAACACAAAATGGTGCTTGTACGGTAATTTGGCGAAGCCAGTTTCCACGACCTGAAGGACATTATTTATGGCATAAGGATAATAGTAAAAATACCCGCAGTGGTATTCCGGATGTTATGCATCCACCTGAACAGCAAAATACTCTAGGACAAAAATATGGCGGGCGTGCAACGATATTAGCGACGGTTATTGGTGAAGAGTCTTTTCCGGATCTTAACGGTAATGGACGTTTTGATGCTAATGAAATGGTCGGGTTTGCCGGAACTAATATCAGTGGACTGCCTTATGATTTAAAAGAAGCGTTTGTTGATCATAACGAAGATGGTTTTTATAACCCGGGTGAAGCTGGTGGAGATACTAACGGTAGTGGTAGTTTAGAGGGATTTGTAGATTTTAATAACGATGGTTCTTTTACTGCAAACGACGGTAAATATAATGGGGTATTATGTTCTATTCCTGCCCATGCTGGTTGTGCTGAACAAAAATCATTGAATGTCAGGAGAATGATAACGTTGGTTATGTCTACTAGTACGGGTCTTATGCAGCTTATGGCAACAAATGATGCGGTAAACTCTGTTGATGATGATAATGATCCTGATACACCCAATGTACCTTCTCCATTAGATGATCCTACTGATGATACGCTTTATCTTTCCGGTGAAAATTCAGGAAGTGTTGTTTTTGTTGTTGCTGATTTGCATAACCAGCCTATGCCTTCGGGTACAGTGATAACAGCAACTGCAACAGCGGGTTCTGTTGTCAGTGGTGGTACATTTATCTGGCCTAATGATAACCACAACGGTGGTGTTACTATTCCTGTAGGCATTAAAGGTGAAAAAGAACCGAAATCAGGTGTTTTAATTATTGAAGCTGAAGCGCCAAGTGGTTTAGTTACTTTATTAGGAAATGTACCAATTGTTATTCAGTAAGTTGATGTTTTGATAATTGTTGATTAATTAGCTGCTCGATAAAAAAAAAGCCGTTTATTTGAACGGCTTTTTAATGGATATATTTAAAAACTTAAACTTAAACTTAAACTTAAACTTAAACTTAAACTTAAACTTAAACTTAAACTTAAAGCTTAGAAGTGTTCTCGATCTCTTTAATCATAAATGCTGATAACTCAGCAGCCACTTTTAAGGTTTTTTCAGTGCCAGCAGCCCCTTGGCCTGTACTATCAGTAAAAGGCGCTATTTCCATCATATCTGCCCCTGTAATCGGGTATTGTGCTGCTAACTTAGTCAGAATAGCCATTGCTTCGTCAGGAAATATACCGTCAGGCTCTGGTGTGCCTGTTGCCGATGCATAACTGTCATCAATAGCGTCAATGTCAAAGCTAATGTAGATCTCGTCAATTTTTTCGCTTTGAAGCTGAGTTAGAATTTTTTCAATGATGGCATCAACACCTTGTTCATGAATTTCATGAGCCCAATGTTGTTTAACGCCAAATGTATTTTCCCAATGACTTTTAGGTTTGCCACTTGAACGAATACCGATTTGGATCAAATGGCTATTATCATGAAGATCATCAAGAATATGTGTACACCATGAACCAAAGCATAAATCTATCCCAAGACGTTCTGTTAAAAGGTCCGTATGCGCATCAAAATGGATTAAAGCTGCTCGGATACCCTGTGCTTTTTTCGCTTGCAGGTAAGCTTTCGTCAGCGGATAACTAACAGAATGATCACCACCAAGTCCAAATATTCCCTTTTTAGGGAATGTGGCATAAAAATCATGTAAAACATCTTCAGTAATGGTAAGCGGGCTGACCGGTAATGTGCTTTTGTCATCTTGATAAAGCGCTTTTCGACAATTTGCCAACGTTGCTTCATTCAGATATTTGTCATGCAATAAATGAGGGATAACTCTTACATCGCCTAAATCAAACGCGGTGAGTTCAGGGTATTGTTCTAATAAACTGGAGCGGATAAATAAGGGTCCCCAGTTAGCGCCGCGTAAAATGCCACCACCGCAATCAGATGCGATACCTAAAATTACGGCATTAGAAGCTTCTGGTAATTGATCAAGAGAATCTTTCCAGAGATCATCGATATCAATAGATTGACCAAAAATAGCGTTGTGTAATTTTTCTTTACGTTCTTTTGCGGTATTAACCGTAAATACTCCGTTGCCAGGCGGGCACAAACATTGTGTTAATTTGTTTTTTAATGCGGGCCATGTTGTTGTCATATAAGTGTCTCTTGTTTAGGGTGCTTTAGTAAATATCAAAATTAATACTTAAGTTAAAACCAATCAGTATCAAGTGAAATGAGGAGAGAGAATTTCGATTTTTATTATTAATTATTATTCGCCCCTGTTATTTTCAAACTTATCTATAATTAGCGTTCGTCCAGAAACGGGGTAGCAGTGAGGACGGTCCAATGAGCAGAGGTGGACACTAATTGAACATATTTTATAAAATGAGGTCAGAAAATCGGACTTATTATAGCTAAATGGAACTGATAAGCGAATAATAATAAAATAATTGCTTGTCAGTTTGCTTTTTTGCGGATATATCTAATAGTAATCTTAGTAATTTGGCAATTAACGCTAAATTCTTCTTTTGATACCGAGTTTGTATATTTTGTAAACAGTATTTAATGAATTAAGCACACTCTCTTATTTGGCACATGCTCGCTATAAAAATAAGAGTAATAATTTGAATCTTTCTGACAGTTTAATTTGTCAGTAGCGCAGGAAATGAAAAAGACTATGGCAAAATCTCTGGTAATTGTGGAATCACCAGCCAAAGCAAAGACAATTAATAAATATCTGGGTAAAGACTTTATAGTTAAATCAAGCGTTGGACATATTCGTGATTTACCACGTGGTAGTACAGGCAAAAAGGTTGCGGCTAAATCGCCCGCTGAAGTTAGAAAAATGGCGCCTGAAGCCAAAGCTAAATATAAAGCGAAACGAGATAAATTAGCTTTAGTCAATAGGATGGGGATCGACCCTGACAATAATTGGCAAGCAAATTATCAAATTTTACCGGGTAAAGAAAAAGTTGTCAGTGAATTAACAAAATTAGCTGAAAATGCAGATACTATCTATCTCGCGACCGATTTGGATCGCGAGGGAGAGGCGATAGCGTGGCATTTAAAAGAAATTATTGGCGGTGATGACGACAAGTTTCGTCGGGTTGTTTTTAACGAAATAACCGAAAATTCAATTCAACAAGCTTTCTCTACACCGGGTGAATTAAGTATGCCTGGTGTAAATGCTCAACAGGCTAGGCGCTTTTTGGACCGGGTTGTTGGTTTTATGGTGAGTCCGTTACTTTGGAAAAAAGTAGCTCGCGGTTTATCCGCTGGCCGTGTTCAATCTGTGGCGGTTAAACTTGTTGTTGAACGGGAACGTGAAATTAAAGCATTTGATCCGGAAGAGTTTTGGGAAATAAATGCTGATACTACACAAACGGGTTCTGATGATGCTCAAAAATTAGCACTGGCGGTTACTCACGAGAATGGCAAAGCTTTTAAGCCAACGAATGAAACTGATACCAAAAAAGCACTGACGGTACTAGAAAAAGCGAGTTATGCGGTAAGTAAACGAGATGACAAACCCTCGAAAAGTACACCGTCGGCGCCATTTATTACGTCAACTTTACAGCAAGCGGCCAGTACAAAGTTAGGTTATGGTGTTAAGCGTACTATGGGATTAGCTCAGCGTTTGTATGAAGCCGGTCATATTACTTATATGCGTACCGATTCAACTAATTTGAGTAAAGATGCCGTTGAAATGTGCCGAGGTTATATCAATGACAATTTTGGTGCTAACTACTTGCCGGAAAAAGCTAAAGTTTACGGAAGTAAAGCTGGTGCGCAAGAGGCTCATGAAGCAATAAGACCTTCTAATGTTAAACTTGAATCTGCTTTGATGACAGACATGGATGCTGATTGTAAAAAGCTTTATGACTTAATTTGGCGTCAATTCGTAGCCTGTCAAATGACTGCTGCCCGTTATACCGTAAGTACGTTAACGGTAAGTGCCGCAAATTTTGACTTAAAGGCTAAAGGCCGGGTTTTGCAATTTGATGGTTGGACCCGGGTTCATCCGCAATTATCCAAAGGGGATGATAAGCATTTACCCGATCTTGCTGTAGGTTCTGTTTTAGCGCTTGAAAAAATTGAGCCAACCCAACATTTTACTAAACCACCTGCAAGGTTTGGTGAAGCGTCACTGGTTAAAGAATTAGAAAAACGTTCAATTGGTCGTCCTTCAACTTATGCATCAATTATCTCAACTATTCAAGACAGAGGTTATGTCCGTCTTGATAAAAAGCGTTTTTATGCAGAAAAAATGGGCGAGATTGTTACTGAAAGTTTGTCGGAAAGCTTTAAGAATCTTATGAGCTATGATTTTACTGCCAATATGGAGCAAGAGCTTGATGCGATTGCTGATGGCAAGGCTGATTGGAAAAGTGTGCTGGATGACTTCTATAAAAACTTTATGGATCAACTGACACTTGCGGATAAACCTTCTGAAGAAGGGGGGATGCGTAATAATGAACCTGTACTTACCGATATTGATTGCCCTACCTGTGGTAGAAAAATGGGGATCAGAACAGCTTCAACTGGGGTGTTTTTAGGTTGTTCAGGTTATGCTTTACCACCGAAAGAACGTTGCACCAAAACCATGAATTTAACTTCTGGTGAAGAAGCGGTTAGTGTTCTAGCTGAAGATCAGGAAACTGAAGCCCTCAGAGCCATGCACCGTTGTCATAAGTGTAGTACAGCGATGGATAGTTATTTGATTGATGAAACCCGTAAATTACATGTTTGTGGTAATAATCCGGTATGTGATGGGGTTGAATTAGAACAGGGTACGTTTAAAATTAAAGGTTATGACGGACCTATACTTGAGTGTGATCGCTGTCAGGCTCAGATGGAATTAAAATCAGGACGTTTTGGTAAGTATTTCGGTTGTACCAATGAAGAATGTAAAAATACCCGTAAATTACTTGCAAATGGCGAAGCTGCTCCACCAAAAGAAGATCCTGTACAGTTACCTGAATTAGCTTGTGAGAAGTCTGATGCGCACTTTGTTTTACGTGATGGTGCTGCAGGTATATTTTTAGCTGCAAATACATTTCCACGCTCCAGAGAGACCCGTGCGCCTAAAGTTGAAGAGTTAAAACGCTTTAGAGATCGGATTTCAGCTAAATTTTATTATTTGGCTGATGCACCAGTTAAAGATCCTGATGGTAATCTTGCAATTGTTCGTTATAGCCGTAAAACGAAAAGTCAGTACGTTATGACTGAAATTGAAGGAAAAGCGACGGGTTGGAATGCTAAGTTTATTGACGACAAGTGGGTTGAAGAATTGCCGGTTCCTAAAAAGAAACCAGCTAAGAAACCCGCTAAAAAAGCAGTAAAAAAGAAAACGACCAAAGATACGTAGCAGTTAATTTGAAAAAGTCCTGAATTTATTCAGGACTTTTTTTTTGTACTCTTTTTTATATTCACTCACTCACTAGGTAGGCTGTCGAAAACTCGTGCTTTTGGGGATATTCAATTTACCAGTTTTTGACTTTACAAAGTATGATGTTT
>JABSOJ010000170.1 GCA_013216005.1 Alteromonadaceae bacterium
GGAATGTAGCCTAAATATTGCCAAATTGTATGATAGATAATTTGGGAAAAAGTACGGCAGGAAATTGGTCGGCTACACTGGGCATATATCTTCTTCCTTAAAGATTTGATTTTGTACTCAAAAAGAGGCCTTTAAGCCAACTTATTCGCTTATTACGGGGCTAATCGCTCATTTATTCAAGAGATTATGTAGGTCCGACCCCGCAATGCCTGACCCCGCAATGCCTCTGTGCAGGCTAAAGCCGCTGCGGGCATTATCAATTAAACTCGTAATATTACCTTGGTAGTCATAAGTGTAGCTTTGGTTTATCGCCACCTCAGCACCCAGCACATCACTGATATCTTTCGGTAGCTGGCGGTTATTTACGGGGTGCGGGGTCAGGTCTTGCCTTGTAATTCTAGACAAAAAGGCAAAAAGGCAAAAAACAAGACCTGACCCCACACCCTCTACTGTTCCAAATCTAAACGCTTTTAGCGGTGGGTGTCCGGTTAATTGTTTTTTAAGGGCTAAAACGATCATAAGCCGATAGAAATAAATGCTTAAACATCAATAATAAGGTGTTTGGGCATTCCCTCGTTTATCGTAGCGAAAATAGTCACTACGATGAAATTGGCAGGTTTATTGGAGTCGACGTTAATTTGGCTGAAAGTATGATGGTGTTTGGGAAAAGTTATGATGTTATTTGGTTTATTGCATTATTTTATTTTGGTAAACCTCCAAAATCGTATGATGATAAATTGGGAATGTAGCCTTAATATCGCCAAATTGTATGATAGATAATTTGGTAAAAAGTACGACAGGAAATTGGTCGGCTACAAAATACTTTCAATTACCGATCTTCAAGTTTTTCTTGAACATCATTTGGAAGCATATCCCACAAAACATCATAGTAAATATCTCTGATTTCGGAATAATGAGCGTTTGCAAACTTTTCGACTATCTCAGAACCTTTATAATTATCTTCCTGATGAAATAAATCATGAATCTCTTCCATCAACAAAAAAACCCTTTTTAATTCATCCGCCTTTACTTCTACTTTATCACTCATCAGCTTACCTATTTTTCTTAAATGTAGCGTTACGGCCTTCCAAATTAACATCACCATTGAAGACTCGTTCTGTTGCTCCAGTTTTTGCGTTTTTGATAGTTGTAAATTCATCTGGACTTGCATCAAATTCGACATAGGCATTTCCTTTGCCTTTTTTAATACCCAGTTGTTTTTCTACATCTCTAGGACTACCTGGCTTACCTTTAGCTTTAACAGTGAAGACACTATTTTGGTCACTGGCCTTAATAACACCACTGTCTTGAATCCCTCCCATTCCAGACTTACTAGTGTAATGTCTAACTCTGGTAGCCCCTTTACAAGCCTTACAAAGAATTCCCGCAGCAGATATCGCAGCTCCGCTATAATCACCACTCTTAATACTATTGTATGAAGAAACAGCATCATTATAACCTGATGCTTCTGCTAACGCGCCAGTAGCTCCTCCATCTTGATACCCATCATATGCCGCATATGCAACAGCAGCAATGGCTATAGCTGTAAATAAAAGCTTGCCATCTGGATCAACATATTTATATGGATTATTATTTACATAAAGATAGCGGTTAAAGGACATTACCGGATTAGCAGCGGTATACCCAACAGGATCATTCGAGTAGAATCGCCCGATAACTGGATCATAGTATCGTGCCTGCATATAACTCAACCCTAAATCGGTATCAAACTTATGGCCAGTAAAACCCACTTCATCCTTAGCTTCCTCAATACTATCACCAAAGGGTTTATAATGCATCCGACTGCTAACACTGACGGGCATTACCCCTTCTTTTGCGATTAATTTATTCCCTAGGAAAATATAGCTTATCCCACCTTCTGGGGTTTCACGATACATTAACCGCCCGCTTTGGCTATACATACTATAGCTGGTGCCTTTGCTATCGGTTGTTTTAACCCGGCGGTTATAGCCGTCGTAGATATAATTATTGGTATCAGAACCTTTTTTAGAAGCCGTCATGTGGTTAGCAAGATTGTAAGTAAAGCTTCGAATGCCGTTATGGGTGACATTGCCCCGGCTGTCATAACTATTACTTTGATTAAAGTCGTAACCCACCGCGCCCGTGCCGGTAACGCCTGTTAATTTGTTCTTGCTGGTATCGTAGGTATAGGTTAAATCATGGTTTTTACCCCCGTTCAAGGTGCTGTAATGGGTGATATTCCCCAGCTCATCATAGGTGATACTACTATTCCCAATGCCACTGTTGCCCTGCGTGCTCGTTAAACGATTTAAACTATCATAGCTTAAGCTGGTCAGGCTGAAGTTTGTATTGACCTTATCAATAATGCTTTTAACGTTATATTGATAGTCGTAAGTATAGGCAAGGTTAATCCTATCACTGCCCTGTTTATGATCACGTATTATACTCGGCAGTTTTCGTGAATTAAGGGTTGTTTTATGGGTAAGACCATTGCCATATTTAAAGGTATTGAGGACAGCGTTGGGATAGTAGGTTGCGCCTTTTGCGTATTGATCACTTGCGTTAACGGCTTGTGTCGCCTGACCAAAACCATTGGGTGCAAAAGTCACGGTGCCAATACTACTTTTTGCATGGGTATTGGGGTAAGTGACACTGACCAATGCGCCCAAGGCGTCATAGCTATAATCAAGCTTAAAAAGCTTACCATCCAAGACAAGGCTTTCCCAATCTAATTGACGTCTACTGGTGTACTGATAAGTTTGTTTAATATCACCCGAAATAAGCTGGGTCACATCGCCATTCTTGTCCCGAGTATAAGTGAGGTTTCGTGTGCCATCACCATAACTGATGGTGCGTTGCTGACCTATATTGTCATAGGTAAAGTTGACTTTTTGGCTTGTGGTCGCCTTTGTTAAACAAGTTGTGTTACTGTCTGGCTTTTGTCCTTGCGCTCGCCAAGTAATTTCGCCAATCGTATTATGGCTAAAAATGGTTGTGCCAACATCATTACGTTTAATTTGACATAAACGCTTTTGTTTATCATAAGCGCGATATTCCGTTAGACTGATGGCACCACTTCTTTGATCACCCGATTGACGAATCGAGTTGGTGTTACCAAAAATATCTATACTTATCCGGGTATCAACTCCTTCAGGTGAATCAATAAAAGTGGCTCTGCTAAAGCTTGGCTCCCCATAAGCAAGATAGGTGGTGGTGGTTTCATTATCATTAGCGTCGGTTACTTTGATTATATTACCCGAGAGGTAATCTTGATGCGTTGTACCACCATTGCTGACTGACTGACTGGTTAAACGCTGTAAACCGTCATACTTGAAACTAGTACCTGAACGCTCAGTAGCTGAATTGGATAAAAATGACTGAAATTTAAGTTCACCAAACGCATTGAAGCGCTTATTTTGATAAACCGTGTTGCTGTTAGCAACATCAGTAGCTCTTGTGAGCACAGGCCTTAATAAACCATCATAAGTGATGGTGGACCTGAACTTTGCAGCATCTGCACAGGCTTTTTTGTCAGTGTTGAGAGTACAACGTGTCACAACCAAAACGGGTTGATCAGCTCCTACACCCCCATTATATGCCCATGAAAATAACGCGTCTGCAACGCCAACATCAACAGGGTCAATATACTTAACTCTTCCTAGCGCATCATAACCATAGTTAATAATATTGCCTTCAAAATCTTTAGATTGCTCTATCCAACCATTATCATCAACTTTTTGTCTTTTCCTGATTGGCTCCGTGCTATAACGACCTGGCAGTGTGATAGTTTGTGCTATACCGCGTCTGTAATTGCTAAATTCTTGATAACGCATCCCTGAGCCAACGCTTAGTGGCGTATTAAATTCAACTTTTTTAACATTACCATCACTATAATATTTACTATATCGTTTTTGCCATACACCAAAGGATTGTTCTTCATAAGGCAGTGATTTATACGTTCCAGTTGCTGTGTGGTATGTCTTAGAACTAACTATTGTATAATCGCTACCCGTTGTTGAGACACTCCTCTTAGTGGGCATATTTAAGACATAGTTAGTCAAGTCATGTGTATATTCGTATTTGGTGTAGCGTTTATCACTGGAGAAGCTGTTCGTTTCTGTTACCAGTTGAGCTACACCATATTGATTATGGTTAGCATATTTGGTGGTATATTTATTTCCATTAATTGCTATCGTTTTTGACGTCATTAATTTTTGTGTCCAAGAAGATTCTGCTCTGGATTTAACATGTTCTTGCAGATCACGTCTCTCAAGGTAAACACCACTAACGCCTAATTGACTTCCTTCAATATATTCATAACTTTCTACTAATAATGGAGTGCCTGTATTAATGTTAGCATTAGCAGAGAAAACTTCTTTTTTTATCAAGACTCCGTGCATCCAATCGTCATTAGCTGCTTTGTTTGTCATATGAGAATGGTAAACAATTGTTTTATTTGGCATCTTGTAAATTATTTTCTGTACCTTTAAATCTCTTAAGTTATATATATTTAGTTTTTCTTTAAAAGAAGGAGACTGACTTATATTCCAAACAACGGGAGTTAACCCCGGACCAGAAACAGTTCGCTTTACCAGCGGTGAACCAGAGCCAGAAAACACTTTTCCTTGGATGGTAGGTATACATGGAACATAACCAGAATATCCATTAGGAAGTGTTATCATCAATGGCTCACAAATTTCATATTTATATTCTATTGTTAACCCACTCATTAATGTTGCTTTTTTAAGCAAACCATATGTCCCGTGAGGATCAGTTTCAGACATGACGGAATTACTATCACCTGACGTCCCATAGTAATCCATTTGACCTGGCTGCTCACTGTAGTCAATAATGTATTCATAACTATTCCTTGTCCCGTCAGGATATTCCACACTTTCAAGGTGTGGTGCTACACTGGGAGTAGGACGGAGATCAGTCACTGATGAGGTATCATAGTTATACTTCCACACTTTATCATTTGCTTTTATCATTTTTAAACGATTTTTATAGCCCAAATCTGTATATTCAAGCGTTAACACTTGAGAGTCAGAAGATGTTATTTGACTCAAGTAGGGTCGAACAAAAGGCATAAACCCTTCACGAGTAGGTACTTTTCTCCAAAGAGACGGAGCCTTGGTTTGTCTTTTGTAACTATATTTCAACCAATTGCCATGACGGTCTTTTATCTTTGTGACAAAGGCTGATATAACACCACTTGCAAGTACATTTTCTTTAACCGGTTTTCTTCCTATTTCATCAAACGTATATATAATACCTTCCGGTGAAACGGCCTCAAACGTATCTCCTGCTCCATTGGGATCACTACTTGTTACACAGCGAACATACCAATTGTCTATCGTTACATATCGTGCTTCTGAAGGAAATTGAGTTGCGTCTGATGCTTTGAAAAGCAATTGCTTAGGAGCCTCGTTAGGTATAATAAGGCTAAAAAATGAAAAATCATTTTTACTTCCTCCCCACCCGTGGTTCGTCCCGTACTTATAATCAAAAGGTTTTACATCAGTACATAAGCCGACGCCCAAAAGCTCACCATTGGTTTTACCGTAACTAGATGATGAAAACTCTATTCTAGGCACTTCCAAAGCCCATGATTCGAGTGCCAATATTTTCGTATTGGGGGATTTATTATAAGAACGATATATTTCAATATTTAATTCACTGTTAGTCGGCATATAGACATCTCTAACTTCCCAATAGAAACTGTTATTCTGAAAATTAACATTCTCTCCAGGTATTAATTCCACATTAATTTTATCAATGTCAACGTTCACTTGGGCTGCAGCTAATACCCCTTCTTCAGGGCCAGTATATGACACAGAAGAGGCATTAGCGGTAGTGCCAACATTTTGCAGAGATTGGGTGGATGAGCTTTGTGACACGTTAAGCGTTATATTGTCAGAAAGTTTAAAACTACTTTTAATGGGTATTTCTGGTGCTTTTTCAGTTGTCTCCTTATTTGTGTTTTTTTCTTGCAAGTTAAAATTATCTTGTGCGTAACTATGTAATGAAATAATGCACAAAAAGAAGGGGAGTAATTTCGTAAATATAGACATCATGTTCATCCTTAATATTATTGGTAAGTTTGAAATTGTGATCGCCCATCCTGAAAATTATCTTCACTGGAATTATCAGGACAATAATTAAACATTCTTACAATCACAAAAAATATCTGATGTAGACAAATTGTCTACGTCAGGTTGTGCTTTGGAATTCATTGATAAATAGTAACCATTCGTTATTTCTCATAAATACAGCTCTCCTTTGGGATCTCAGGAAACGTGAGTTTTAAAGACATAATCAATACAAACAGAATTTTTATTCCCAGGATCTCAAACACTAAACCTTGTATTCAATTGTTCACAAGGGACTATTCTCAAGGAATATTAATGATCTACTCCATCCATAAGGCGACAATATTTCACTAATTTTTGCGAATATAGCTGTAATTCCATTCCTAAAATGATACGCTGGATACTTTGAAAAACGAAGTGCAAAAACCAGCATAAATCCTTGGGGGTGCTGTTACATTTACTGCAGGTTCAGCTCTGCAACTGGGCTTAGATGGGCTTGTGCCGTATGCGGGTAAACTCACATAAGCACGGTTCTAAGGAGAGCGAGTAGCAGAAATGCTGCTCGCTTATCCGACAAGCTCACAATTAAAGTGATATATTTTGGGGTGGCTCTTTATTTATTAATTTTGACTTAGAGGATAAAGTTAAACCTATCACTAAGGTCACTAAAAGTATTAAAAAGTCTAACATGAATAAAATTGGTTCAATTGATTTCAAGAACAAAAATAAAACGACATATGAAAACGCAATCGTTAAACAAAGTACGATCCAAGCATTTAGGGATCGGTTATATTCAATACTTTTTCCTAAATAATAAAACACCAAGGTACAAATCATAAACATACTAAACTTTTCTAACCAATAAAATTGTTTGGTAGATAAAATTTCTGAAACTGTCTTAAAAAGACTCAACTCATAAAATACAAATCCTATAGCCACTTGAGATATATAAAGTAAAATAGTAAATTTAACTATTTTTGATAAATTAATTTTACTTCTATAAGCTTGTTTCACAATAAGGCAACTCCTTTAACTAGATTAATAGTGACTAAAATAACGAGTGCTATAATAAATATCAGCGCAATCATTCTAATTGAACGAGGCGCATTTGATGGAATAGTAAAATTAGGAGCTAAACCGACATCAATTCCATATTTAAATGCAAATATTTTATTTGTGCCCCAGCATAATATACTGAAATGAACCAAAAACATCGAAACCTCCATTTCGTCAAAAAAAGTGCTTGCGATAGAAAGTATAAAAAGGCAAATCGCCAGAGTAAATGTACTCCTTAAAACCAATTTTTGATTTACGTTTAAATCCTGTGCTAATGTCACTTAACCCCCTAAAACATACAATTATTTAACTTAATCTTTTTCGTCAATTTGCATTATTTCTTCTTGTTGCTCCATAGAATCTTGAGACACTAGCGAAGAAACATAATCTTTTACTGCATCTCCAGCGTGTTTCGAGACCACTGCTTTTGCAACGGTAAGAATTTCTTTTCCAAATTTTCCAAATTTATATTCAACAACTTTATCGGCTACGCTTCCAGCCTTGTCTGTTAGGTCACCACCCGTTATGCCGGCTAATTCTTCAATTGTTGTGTCGCCATTCATTAAGTCTATACCAACTTGTCCTATATCAATTGCAAGTCCAGCACCAGTATACGACAAAGCTTCTTTTACTATGCCGAGACGGATTCTGGAAGATTTCAATGTGTTCTTAGCTATTTCTTTTGTAGTTTTTCCAAAAAGCCACTGTCCAATGACTGAACCCATCTGAGAAGATTTTCCCGTCGGATCAGTATACTTATACGGGTTGTTATTAGCATAAGCATATCGGTTAAAGCTATGCACATCCCGAAATCCAACAGGATCATTCGAGTAGAAACGTCCTAAAACTGGATCATAGTATCGTGCCTGCATATAACTCAAGCTTAAATCCGTATCAAACTTATGCCCCGTATAACCCACGTCATCCTTGGCTTCCTCAATGCTATCACCAAAGGGCTTATAATGCATGCGACTGTCAGTCGTTTTGACAATACCTCCCCCTTCTTTAGCAACTAACTTATTACCTAAGAATATATAGTTGACCCCACCTTGATCAGTTTCACGGTATAGCAATTTACCCGATTGACTATACATACTGTATTCTGTATCACCATTGACTTTTGTTGTCTTAATACGGCGATTATAACCATCATAAAGATAATTTTTTTCATTGACCGTATCCTTCTCTGACAAGGTCATTTGATTACCAAGATTATATTCGAAACTATGATTACCGTTATCCGTCACATTACCACGAGTATCATAACCATCAGTGAAATTGTAGTTATAACCTTTACTACCACTATCAGCTACCCCAATTAAGCGGTAAGTATCAGTGGTTTTTTTATCATCATAACTATAAACTAAAGTTTGCTCATCCGATAAACTATCATAAAAATTAAGCCGAAAATTAAGCCGGACACCCACCCATATAATTAAGCTGGTCATCAACTCAAAACTAGAAATCAAACCACAAAAAAAGTACACTCTAATTAATAATTAACTCAAGGACGAGAATACACATGCCTAAACCAAGAAGCCAACAAATATCACTCAGCTCGACACCTTACTACCACTGTATATCTCGTTGTGTACGCCGCGCATTTCTTTGTGGTCAAGATAGCCTCAATGATAAATCATACGAACATAGGCGCGGTTGGGTTGAAGACAAACGGAAGTGTCACAGCAATAGTTTTATTGTACACTATTTAGTACAACGGTCTTCCATTTATCAATCCAATCATTTGT
>JABSOJ010000171.1 GCA_013216005.1 Alteromonadaceae bacterium
TATACAAGCTCTGGACTGTATCAACTTAAACATGATAATACACAAATATGAACTGTTACCCGGTTTGATTGGTGCCCAAATAAGAATAAAATTAATCACAACAAATAATGGAATAAAGGAAACACATGAAGAAATTTTTTAAAAGACTAATCTATTTAGTCTTAATTATTGCTGTTGGGGCTTTTGGTTATAACCAATATAGTAATTGGGTAACCAAAAATGACTTAGCAGAGCAATCTATTTCTCCACAAGGAAAATTACCTGACAATTTAACACCCACTCACTATGACTTATCACTTCGTATTGATCCCGATGATGGTACCTTTTCAGGGCAAGTAGAAATTAAAGTAACGTTAAATGATAATGTTAATGAACTCTGGTTACACAGTAAAGATTTGGACGTAAGTAACGCTAAATTTGTAACAGCTGAAGGTAACAACATTACCCTAAACTACAAAGAAATGGGACATTCAGGTGTAGCACGCCTACAAGCTGACGATATTATTAATGCACAAAATGGTGTCATCTCACTCTCTTTTTCAGGTGATTTAGCCAATGATCTCGGTGGTTTATATAAAATAGAAGAGGGTGGACTTTCTTATGCCTTTACCCAGTTTGAAGCTACCGATGCTAGACGTGCCTTTCCAAGTTTTGATGAACCCAGATTTAAAACGCCTTTTGACATTCAATTAGAAGTTAAAATCGATCATCAGGGCATAACAAATACCCCACAAATAAATCAAGAAAACTTGTCTGACGGTTATAAAAGACTAACATTTAAAACGACTAAGCCTTTACCTACTTATTTACTGGCATTTGTTGTTGGTGAAGTTGACATTGTAAAGTATGCCAATATTCCTAATAGTGTTATTCGAGACAGAGAAGTCCCTTTGCGTGGTATAGCAACCAAAGGTAAAGGAAAAGATCTGGAATATGCGCTGGCAAATACTGCTGATATCCTTGGCGAGCTAGAGTCATATTTTGGTATGCCTTACCCCTATGAAAAACTTGATATTGTTGCTGTACCTGATTTTAGGGCCGGAGCAATGGAAAATGCAGGCTTAATAACCTATCGAGAACAATTGTTGTTGTTAGGTGATTCCCCGTCTTTAAGTCAACAACGCAGTTATGCCAGTGTTCATGCTCATGAACTTGCGCATCAATGGTTTGGCAATTTAGTGACAATGCGCTGGTGGGACGACCTGTGGTTAAATGAATCATTTGCGACCTGGATGGCAAATGTCGCCATGCAAAAATGGAATCCTGATTTTGGTTTTGACCGGGGCATGGTACATGCTGGTCACAGGGTAATGAATCAAGATCTTTATGCTGATACCAGACAAATTCGAGAGCCAATCAAACATAGTAGCGATATCGAAAGCGCATTCGACGGGATCACTTATTCAAAAGGTGGTGCAATGTTACAAATGTTTGAAGCCTATGTCGGTAAGGAAAACTTCCAGAAAGGCGTACGTTTTCACATGAAAAAATATGCTTTCGGCCATGCAGATGCAGATGAATTTCTGGACTCTATTCAACAATTTTCAACGGCAAAAAACATTAAACAAGCTTTTAACAGCTTCCTTAATCAAACCGGTGTACCTTTGGTTGAAGTTGAATACCAATGCCTGGACAACAGTGTTGAATTCTCGCTAAATCAAAAACGCTACTTACCCGTTGGTGCACGCTCTTCAGCAGAACAAATTTGGTCAATACCCGTTTGTTTAAATATTATTGGACAGGAAAGTAATAGTAAACACTGTTTGTTAATGACGGAAAAAACAACACAACTTTCATTAGATAATACTGCTTGCCCTCTTGCCGTTATGCCAAATGCAGATGGAAAAGGCTATTTCCGCTGGACATTAAACTCAGATGATTTATCGGCTTTATTAACAAATAGAGAACGTTTATCTGCTTCAGAGAAATATTCACTGGCCAGTACATTGGCAGCTGAATTTGATGCTAACAGATTAGATGTTAAATCTTATCTTGAAGCTATTGAACCTTTTGCTTCATCTAACGATTGGGATTTAGTTACTCAACCTGTTGGCATGATTAAATTTATCTCAGAAAATATTGCCACTGGAGAAGAACAGAAAAAATTACAAAAGTATTTGAGCAAATTATATCAATCTGTGCTAGAGCGTGTTGGTTTAAATCCTGATACCGAATTCGATAAAAGTAACCCGAATGATGCAAAGATGCTTCGTGATAAAGTGTTGAAATTAATGGCAATGGAATTAAAACAACCTGAACTTTTAAATGAACTCTCATCAATGGCATCAGCTTACATTGGTTATAAAGGTGATAATAAACTTCATCCTGAAGCTATCGATTCCGAAACAATTGGTGTTGCTCTGGCCAGTGGCGTTGAAGTACTGGGTATGCCTTTCGTCGATTCATTACTTACGTTACTGGATGAAACTGATGATGGAACATTAAGAGAACGAATTCTTGTCGCTATAGCAATGTCAGAAGATCCGGAAATCAGTGACAAAGTTTTAGATTTAATCACTTCATTTTCATTACGGGTTAATGAACGTATCACCTTGTTAGTGACTCATATGAGACGAAAAAACAATAGCAACAAGGTATATCAATGGTTTAAAGGAAACTTTGATTTAATGGCTATGATAATTCCTAAACGATATTTATCAATGTCTCCATTGATCGCGAGTGACTTTTGTAGCAAAGAAATGCATGAAGATGTAAATAAATTCTTTTCAGCAAAAATTGAAGAAATACCGGGCTTAGAAAGAAATTTATCTCAAACGTTAGAACGCATAGAAATTTGTTCGGCTGTCGTTAAAAGCCAAATTGCTAAAGAATTGTCTTTTTAATTGGACCTTTTTAATTAGGACCTTTTTTAAATTGAGTCGTAAGGCTCAATGTTTATCACAAAATAAAAAATTATCCGCATAAAAAATGCCACTACTGACAAACAGTAGTGGCATTTTTTTATAGTAATTTAGTTATATTTTTCTTTAGTAATTTTCGTTATAAAAGTTTCGTTATAAATATCTGTTCATTAAACGGATAGAAAGTAAAAAACTTGTTGTCACTACCTACAGTAGCGACAACAAGTGATTTCAACTAAACTTTTTACAACCAAGCCTTTTACAACTAAGCTTTGTGCTGTTCAGCTAAATACAACCAGGTTGGTAAAACCGTATCAGGATTAAGCGAAACACTATCAATGCCCTTCTCAACTAACCATGCGGCAAAATCAGCATGATCTGATGGGCCCTGACCACAAATACCGACGTATTTTCCTCGGGCTTTACAGGCTTTTATTGCCATTTCTAACAAAATTTTAATCGCAGGATCACGTTCATCAAATAAATGGGCGATCAAACCTGAATCTCTGTCTAAACCTAGTGTTAACTGAGTTAAGTCATTTGATCCGATAGAGAAACCATCAAAGTAATCTAAGAATTGATCAGCTAATAAAGCATTCGACGGCAATTCACACATCATAATAATGCGTAAACCGTTTTCACCTCTTTTAAGGCCGTGCTCTGCTAAAATATCAATAACAGCCGACGCTTCGCCTACCGTACGAACAAATGGGATCATTACTTCAACATTTGTTAGTCCCATATCATTACGCACCCGTTTAATCGCTTCACATTCTAGTGCAAAACAATCTCTGAAATCTTTAGAGATATAACGCGCAGCACCACGATAGCCGATCATCGGGTTTTCTTCTTCAGGTTCAAACTCTTCACCACCAACAAGGTTAGCGTATTCATTCGATTTAAAATCTGACATTCGCACAATCACTTTTTCCGGTGAAAAAGCTGCTGCTAATGTTGAAATACCTTCAGTTAATTTAGCGATATAGAACTCAACAGGACTGTCATAACCTGCGATAATATCATTTATTTCATCTTTCAAATCGGCAGATTGGTCGTCAAAATTTATCAGTGCTTTAGGGTGAATACCGATCATTTTATTAATGATAAACTCAAGTCTTGCCAAACCAATACCTGCATGTGGCAAACGAGCGAATGAAAATGCACGATCCGGATTACCAACATTCATCATAATTTTAAGTGGTAATTCAGGCATTGAATCAACTTCAGACTTGGTCACGGTAAAATCAAGTTTACCCTGATAAATAAAACCAGTATCGCCTTCAGCACAAGAAACGGTGATTTCGTCACCCGTTTTAATTTTACTTGTTGCATCACCACAACCAACTACCGCAGGAATACCCATTTCCCGCGCAATTATCGCTGCATGACAGGTACGACCACCACGGTTAGTAACGATAGCAGAAGCACGCTTCATGATAGGTTCCCAATCAGGATCTGTCATATCGGTAACTAATACATCACCCGGTTGAATTTTATCCATTTCATCTAGTGACGCTAAAACTTTTGCTGCACCACTACCAATTTTCTGGCCAATTGAACGACCTTCACAAATAATATCAGCGGTAGTTTGTAATTGGAATTGTTCCATTACATTACCACTTTCACGGCTTTTTACCGTTTCAGGACGAGCTTGTACAATATATAACTTACCATCCAGACCATCTTTAGCCCATTCTATATCCATTGGACGTTGATAATGTTTTTCAATAATAACCGCTTGTCTTGCCAAATCCTGCACTTCGGCATCGGTTAGTGAAAATTGATTTGATTGACTTTCTTCAATATCTACTACTTCAACTTGTTTGCCATGTTCAGGATTATCAGCATAAATCATTTTAATTGCTTTACTACCGATGTTACGACGAACAACTGATGGTTTACCTTTAGCAAGTGTTGGTTTATGAACATAGAATTCATCCGGGTTTACCGCGCCCTGCACCACCATTTCACCTAAACCATAACTGGAGGTGATAAACACAACATCTTCAAAGCCTGATTCCGTATCAATGGAAAACATAACACCACTTGAAGCGATGTCACTACGAACCATTCTTTGTATACCGGCAGAAAGTGCAACACCACGGTGATCATAACCCTGATGAACACGGTAAGAGATAGCTCTGTCGTTGAATAAGGAAGCGAATACGTGTTTGATCGCTAAAAATACAGCATCTAAACCACGTACGTTAAGAAAAGTTTCTTGTTGTCCTGCAAAAGAAGCATCAGGCATATCTTCAGCAGTAGCCGAAGATCGAACAGCAAATGAAGCGTCGTCAGCAAAACCATCGGCTAACTTAATATATGCTTGTTCAATATCGCGTTGCATTTCAGGTAAAAATGGAGTGTCTATTACCCATTGACGAATTAACTTACCACATTTTGCCAAGGCAGCTAAATCGCTCACATCTAATTTATCAAGCAATTGATAAATTTTATCGTTTAATCCACTTTGTTCTAGAAATTCATTAAAAGCAAAGGATGTGGTGGCAAAACCACCAGGCACTTGTACGCCTACATTTGCAAGGTTTGAAATCATTTCACCAAGTGACGCATTTTTTCCGCCAACACGGTCTACATCGCCCATTCCCAAGTTTTCATACCAAAGTACATAATCTTGCACAACAAAATCTCCATTAGGATATTAAGAAAGTCTCTTTATATTAACAACGGAACATTTTACACTGCACAACATAAAAATACATATAAAAGTTTTTATTACTTAGAACAAATTTACATTTAACCTTTCCATTTAACAAAGGAAGCACATATGCGCGCTGCATTTTACATATCTGACGGTACAGCTATAACATCAGAAGTATTTGGTCATGCTTTACTCTCCTTATTCCCAACAGAATTTATACATTTTACCATTCCTTTTGTTGAAACTTTAGAAAAAGCACTTGAAGTTAAAGAGAAAATAAACCGGGAATTTAAACGTTCCGGTGAAACACCTCTTGTTTTTCATACCTTTGTAAACCCTGAAATAAGAGAAATCATTGATAGCTGTGAAGGTGTTATCTATAACTTTTTAGAACATTTTGTTTCTCCGTTAGAAAAACAATTAGGCATACCTGCAAAACCGAAAGCACATCGAACGCATAGTATTCATGAAAACAGTTACGATAACCGTATTGACGCAGTAAACTATGCGCTGGCCAATGACGACGGTTCCAGTGTAAGTAACTATGAACACGCTGATGTTATTCTTGTAGGTGTATCTCGTTCAGGTAAAACACCAAGCTCATTGTATCTTGCTTTGCAATATGGAATAAAAGCTGCCAACTACCCTTTCACCGATGATGATATGGACGAATTAAAACTACCGGTATTCTTAAAAACACATAAAAAGAAATTATTTGGCTTAACCATTGATCCCCAACGTTTGATGGATATAAGACACGGACGAATGTCAAATAGCAAATATGCTTCAGCCAGACAATGTCGCATGGAAATTAGAGAAGTTGAAAAACTATATAAAAAAGAAAAAATCCCTTTCCTCAACACAACTAACTTTTCAGTGGAAGAAATCAGCGCAAAAATCATGCAGGATACGGGACTACAACGCTATAAATATTAAGATCTAAAACATCAATAATTCAAATAGTTTGGTTCTGACCTTATAAAAGTCAAAAAAGAGCAGAATAATTGATGTTTTTTAAACTTTTACAATAAAGCAGTTCACATAGCCGCTTAATTTAGCTATGTTAGCGAGATGTAGAATTGCTCTTGACTTTTTTTGGTAAATTGTTGAATTTTTACTCTAAAAAATGAAAGAAGCCGCAAATAATAGAATAACTCATGACCATTAAAACTGATGAATTTCGTACTACACTCATTGAGCATTTAGTTTCTCCGGCTCAATTAGCTCAAAAGATCCCGCTAAATCAAGAAACAGCCGATTTTATTATTTCCAGCCGAAATGAAATAGAAGCGATAATTCAAGGTAATGATGACAGATTATTAGTGATCATCGGCCCTTGTTCGATTCACGATACAAAAGCAGCCATCGATTATGCTCATCAGCTAAAAGTACTGCGTGATAAATACCGGGATGATTTACTCATTGTAATGAGAGTCTATTTCGAAAAACCACGTACTACTGTTGGTTGGAAAGGTTTAATCAGTGATCCTGATTTAAACAAGTCGTTTCATGTGGCTAAAGGACTAAATTTAGCCCGCCAACTTTTAGTCGATATTAATGAACTTGGTTTACCTGCCGGAACGGAATTTTTAGATATGGTGACGGGGCAATATATCTCTGATTTAATCAGTTGGGGTGCTATTGGCGCACGAACTACAGAAAGTCAGGTTCACAGAGAACTGGCTTCAGCATTATCTTGTCCTGTTGGTTTTAAAAATGGTACTGATGGCAATGTAAAAATCGCCATTGATGCGATAAAAGCTTCAGCTGTACCTCATGTACTGTATTCACCGGATAAAAGTGGCCAGATGTGTATCTACCAGACTCATGGTAATCCTCACGCCCACGTAATTTTAAGAGGTGGTAAAAAACCTAATTATCACCCTGAAGATATCTCAAGTACACGTCAGAGCTTAAATAATGCCAATGTATCAACGCGGATCATGGTTGATTGCAGTCACGGTAATAGTTATAAAGATCATAACAAGCAAATAGATGTAGCTAAATCACTTGCTAAACAAATTAGTGAAGGTGAAAAATCAATTTTTGGTGTAATGATTGAGAGCTTTATTGTAGAAGGACAACAATCTGTTACTGCAGATAAAGCATTGGTTTACGGACAAAGCATAACGGATGCCTGTGTAAATATGAAAACCAGTGAAGAAATGCTGACGGTGTTAGCGGCAGCAGTTAAAGCGAATCGATAGCTTTAAATAACTTTAGATAGCTTTAGATAGCTTAGAAAATCGACCAATTTGAGTGAAGGGTTATGCCTAAGGCTAACCCTTCCTGTCCCAACAGCCTGCGAGATAAATTACTTCACTAATTCTTTCAACAGACCATCACTGGCATCTTCAATCAAATCTAATACATATTGAAAACCTTTAGCACCACCATAATATGGATCAGGTACTTCCTGCTCTGCAAAATTGTCTGCAAAATCTAAAAACAGGTGGATTTTATTTTGTAAGTGTAAAGGAGCAACCTTGAACAGATCGTTAATATTCTGTTGATCCATCGCTAAAATCAAATCGAATTCTTCAAAATTTTTAACGGTGACTTTACGGGATTTAATTTTGTCGAATGAATAACCTTGAGCAATACCAACCTTTTGAGCACGATGGTCCGGTTTTTCTCTCGCGTGAGATCCAATAGTACCAGCAGAGTCAACTTTCAAACTTAAACCAGCTTCGTTAGCTTTATGCCGAAATACCGCTTCTGCTGTAGGAGAACGGCAAATGTTGCCCGTACAGATAAAGATTACACTATCTATTTTCTTTAAATTCATATAGTTACCCTGAATAACCCCGTTAATTTGTTGCTATTTTTACTGTTTTGACCCCTAATAAAATCAATAGCTTACGATTATGTTTTGGGGAATTATTTTAACCATTTTGATTCTTTTTTTTACACACGTAAAGTAATAATTTTAAAAACTTGTACAGCAAAACAGATATACGCAGAAAGAACATACAAACACCGTTCATTTAAACATGTAGAGTATTTGAGCTAAATTTGATCGGTTTGGCACCATTACGGTACTCGGGGGTTACTAATTTTCTTTATTCCACTAACGCCCCGGTAATTTCTTCCACGACACTGCATCCCGAACAAACAAAGCAAAACATGGAAAACAAGCCGTTTATAGTAAAAATGTAAAATAAAGAATGTTTAAATTCAATAAGTTGAATTTTTAAGAAAACAAAAAACTACTGTATAAGGGTACGTCTTTTTTGGGTTTATTGCCTGTTAAAAACTAAATTTATCTTATTTTATTTGCCATTTGAATATTTGATCTCACCCTGCCAGAATT
>JABSOJ010000172.1 GCA_013216005.1 Alteromonadaceae bacterium
AATAATTACGCATCGTATACTTTTTACACTAAAATCGTATAAAAAACATATATATTTTATTAGGTGCGGAATGTCAGCAGTAACTTTTTTAATAATTATATAGGCATTAATCTCTTGATTACTTTCCCTCAACAATAGGCAATTGCTAGAGTTAAT
The DNA here is from genome assembly GCA_013216005.1 of Alteromonadaceae bacterium. Lineage (GTDB taxonomy): Bacteria > Pseudomonadota > Gammaproteobacteria > Enterobacterales > Alteromonadaceae > JABSOI01. The sequence goes on from JABSOJ010000172.1 coordinate 157, forward strand.
TATTGAAAATAGGTATAGTAACAACCTCACCGACCAGCCGATAAAAGGCATATGCCATAATCAGCATTAAAGCCAAACCAGCAAAGGAAACACAATGACTCTAATTTATGGCATACATAACTGTGACACGGTAAAAAAGGCAATAAAGTGGTTGGATAAAAACAATATCACTTATGTTTTTCATGACTTTAAAAAACAAGGATTATCAAACGAATTGCTTGCAAGTTTTGTTCAAAACAGCGAATGGAAATTATTAATTAATAAACGTAGCACTACCTTTAGAAACTTAACCGATACTGTAAAAGAAAACCTATCTGACAATATTGATAATGATATCGCTTTTGAAACCATTTTTGAGCAACCAACTTTATTAAAACGTCCTGTGCTTATCCATAACCATCAATTGCATTTAGGTTTCAAAGAACAACAGTATCAAGACATTTTTATTGATGAACGAGCTAGTACCAGTCCTTAAGCGGACTTTCCCGTTACAAAACGAACACTAGTGACAAATTAATTTCAATTAAACGTCTAATAAAAGAAATAACCTAAAGGTATCGAATGAATAATTCATCAAGCAGTTCATCCAAAGACAGAGAACACGAAGTCATTGCTTTAACTAAAGATCTTATATCCAGAGAATCAGTAACTCCTAATGACGCTGGCTGCCAGCCATTAATAGCAGAAAGACTAGCTAAGCTTGGATTCAAAAATGAAACGATGGTGTTTGAAGATACCACCAACCTCTGGGCTCGAAAAGGTAACAAAGAACCCGTTTTTTGTTTTGCCGGACATACTGATGTAGTACCTGCTGGTGAATTAAATGACTGGCATACCCCTCCTTTTGAACCAATCATTATTGATGGTATGCTACATGGTCGTGGTGCAGCTGACATGAAAGGAAGCTTAGCTGCAATGGTTGTTGCCAGTGAGCGGTTTGTAAATCAATATCCTGATCATAACGGCTCAATTGCATTTTTATTAACGAGTGACGAAGAAGGTCCATTTATAAATGGTACCACCAGGGTGATAGACACGCTTGAAGCACGCAATGAAAAAATTGATTATTGTATTGTTGGCGAACCCACCAGTTCGCATGAACTGGGAGACGTGGTAAAAAATGGACGACGTGGTTCCATCTCTGGTGAATTAATCATTAAAGGCGTGCAAGGCCATGTAGCCTACCCGGAACATGTGGCCAATCCTATTCATTTAGCTATGCCTGCACTGGCAGAATTAAGTCAGACACACTGGGATAATGGCAATGATTACTTCCCCGCCACCAGTTTTCAATTAACAAATATTCATTCCGGCACAGGGGCTTTAAACGTCGTTCCGGCAAATATTAAAACATGGTTTAATTTACGTTTCAGTACTGAATTAAATTTTGAGAAAATTGTTAATCAAATTCACAAAATTCTTGATTCTCATCAGTTAGACTACGATATTAAATGGACTTATAACGGTAAACCATTTATTACCGAGCCTGGCGAATTACTAAAGGCAACTACAGAGGCAATTCACACTGTAACAGGAAGACAAACCAACCTTTCAACATCTGGTGGTACTTCTGATGGGCGATTTATCGCACCAACAGGTGCTGATGTTATTGAATTAGGTCCATGTAATTCAACCATACATCAAATAAATGAATGCGTGAAATGCGATGACTTGATCCTATTAGCTGATGTTTATTATCATTGTTTACTTAATTTATTATGTCCAGAGTAGTGCCAGACAATATGTCAAAAACATCTCAACCTAACTACAAAGTACTTATTGAACAGCAACTTACTGGTCAATGCAATGAACATATTCATTATTTAAACGAAACAGTTGGCATTCATAAAAATGTGCTGCAAGCCTGGGCCGAGATGAAAGAAGCCGCGGATCAAGCGGGAATTTCGCTGGCAATAGCCAGTGGATTTAGAACTGCTCAGCGGCAATTGGCCATCTGGAATAGTAAATATTGTGGTAAAAACAATATCAAAAACCTTGCTGGTCAAAATATTGATACGTCAAATTTATCCGAACAGGAAAAAATAACCGCCATATTACTTTATTCTGCCCTACCCGGTGCCAGCAGACATCATTGGGGTACAGATATAGATGTTTATGCGACTAACCTGTTACCTGACGGAACTAAATTACAGTTAGAACCATGGGAATATGCCAGTAATGGTCCTTTTTCACCATTAACTTCATGGCTGAGCAAACACAGCCAATCGTTTGGCTTTTATTTTCCCTATGACAAATACCGTAACGGCATTGCTGTAGAACCTTGGCATTTATCTTATATGCCATTGGCCGCTCATTATGAGCAACAGCTTAACTTAACACTTTTACAACAAACTATTGAACAATTCGACATTCAAGGTAAAGATACAATAATTAAATACTTACCTATGATTTACCAAAAATTCATTGTAAATGTCGCGAATAACCCCATTAATGCTGGAGTATAAATATGGATAACTGGATCCCAATAACGCTGATCACCGTTGCTATTGCCATAATCATTGGTAATTTAAGTACTGTTCAAAAGAATTCTAAGCAAAAATTAAGGAAAAAAGGATTAAATGACTTAACAGAAACCTTGCCGAGAACACATAAAAAAGATCATAAAATGCCAACGGTAGCTAAATCTGACACAAAAAAGTAAATAGCTTTCTTTTGAGTTAACTATTCTATGAGTTAACTATTCTTTCAGTTCAAATGGTACCTGCACAAATTCATACCATTCGCATTAAATAAATGATCAATATTCAATGCGGATAAATTGCCAATAGCAAGGCGCTTGGTTGAGCAATAGCTTGCTATTGGGATTGAAGGCAACGCAGCTAGTGGTGATTTAGACCATTTGAAGATGATCACTTATTTAGTGCGATTGGTATCAACCTGTTGGACCGTTAACTTACCGGAAATTTCATTTGGATCATTAGGCCATTTTTTTCACCCGTATCAATTGAAATATCTCCTTGCAGTAACTGGGTTACCAAATTATAGGCAATATGTGCACCTAACCCACTGCCTCCCGCACCTCGTTTGGTTGTATAAAAAGGTTCAAATATATTCGCCCGTTCATCTTTAGACAAACCCTTGCCGTCGTCTGAATAATCAAGATGAAGGTTACCTTCAATTCGATGTGCACTAATAACAATATTTCCACTTTGTCCTTCTTCAAAAGCATGCAAAATAGAATTAATAATAAAATTCGACAAAATTTGTGAAATAGCGCCAGGATAACTATTAATAACCAAATCTTTCTGACAGTCTACCGTTACTGTGATTGATGTTTTTTTTATTTTTGATTTTAACGATAACAAAATATGTTGGATATATTCACTCATATTAAATAATCGCCGCTCTTCGCTGGTTTGATCTACAGCCACCTGCTTAAAGCTTTCAACTAAAGCAACAGCCCGTTTAATATTTCTCAATGATATATTTCCAATCTCATCAACATTTTCTAAAAAATGCTGCATGTCATTTTTAGAAATTTTCTGCTCATCATACAATTGCTTAAATTGAAGGTATTTGGCTTGTAAACTGGTGATGGCGGTAAGTACCACTCCTACGGGCGTATTGATTTCGTGTGCAACACCTGCAACAAGTCCTCCCAAAGAAGCCATTTTATCGGCTTCAACAAGCTTGAGCTCTGTTCTTTTCAATTCATCCAATGCTGAAATAAGCTCATTATTAGCGGTCGTTAATTCCTGTGTTCTTTGAGTGACTCTTTGTTCCAAATCTTCATTAAGCTCTTTTAATTCCTTTTTAGCTTCATACGTTTGCTTTTTCTCTGACTTTAGTTGAAGAATAGTATTCTCTTGCAAATCAGCGTGATTTTGGAGTAGGTTTTGTTTTTCTTGATAAAAATCCACTTTAGCTATCAATTCATCGGGAGACATCTGACTTTTTGCCAATATTTCAGAATAACTGGCACTGAGTAATTCCTGCTCATCTCTATTGAATAACTCAATAGTTTGAACGGCCCTATTAGCCGCAGCCATTCCAATAATACCAGCCAACACATTAGTAACTTGGGTTTTTAATTGAGAAAGTTGTATTACATCAATTGATTGCTCTTTACTTAAATGACACTGCTGACAACAAAGTGCTATTTTATCAAAAGCCTTATCCTGCGGGATATAACGAATCAAAAGTTGCACCAGTAATTTTAATTTTTTTTCTAAAATAATATTAGGTATTACATTTTTCGAAGAAAGTTTGGTATTAACGCCACCTTCCCCAACGGTCATAAACTTATGAGTATGGCTGATCACTTCTTTGTCTGTTATTTTGTGCCATTCCGATACCAGAATATAAAGACAAATATTAACGAACAGACTCCAAAATAAGCTATGTCCAATTGCTGAAGATATTTGTAAGCCTAACAATTCCTCAGGTTTCAACCAACTTTGGGAAAATAGTCCTTCACTTAACAAGTTTGTTTCTAACCAGCCACTACGTATTACGGAAGGAAGCATTGATGTATAAAACCAAATAATTGTGCCACCAATAAGGCCTGTTAATGCTCCGTACAAATTTCCCTTTTTCCATAACAAGCCTCCAATAAGCGAAGGCATTAATTGCGCAATGGCAACAAATGAAATCAAGCCTATTTTTACGATCAATTCAGAATCACCAATAACCCGATAGTAAAATAAACTTAAAAACAGAATTAGGCCAACGACAACCCAACGGGTATATAGTAAATAACGCCGTAAAAATTGAATACGTGGAATGTATTCAATAACTGGCAAAACAATATGGTTTGTTGCCATGGTGGATAATGTCATCGCACTTACCATGATCATGCCCGTTGAAGCAGCAAAACCACCAATAAATACCATAGCCGCAACGCCTGTATTTCCATGCAGTACAGGAATTTCCAACAACATCAAATCAGCTTGACTGTCGATAGGAAGTAAAATAACACCGACCATTGCGATAGGTATTACCATTAAATTGATCACAAACAAATACAGGGGAAACATCCAACGCGCACGATCTAGTACTTTCTCATCTGAACATTCTACAATACCAACATGAAACTGTCTGGGTAAAGCAATAATACCAATAGCTCCCAATACCATTGAGGTTAACCAAGACGATATTTCAGACGGTTGACTAAAAACATCGAATCGTTCATCCAGTATTCCTTTTTGTGAAACTATATTAATAATATCGTCAAATCCGTTGAATAAAACAAAACAAATTAATAATCCAGCGCCTAAAAAAGCAATAATCTTCAGTAAACTCTCAGACGCTAGTGCCACCATCATACCGGGATGTCTTTCAGTGGGGTCCAGCCTTCTGACGCCAAAAACTATAGTGAACATGATCATTAATAAGACAACAATAATATCTAACTGTGAAAAAAAATGACTTTGCTTATCAGCAGATGTCCTCACCAAAAAATGAAAAGTTGTAATAATAGATTTAAGTTGAATTGAAATATAAGGCGTAATTCCAACAAGGCATAAAGTGGTAATAAGTGCTGCAAGCAATTGCGAATTGTTATAACGGGTGGAGATAAAATCTGCAATACTGGTTGAATGATAGGCCACCTTAATACGGAGCATTTTCTTTAAAATAGGCGTAAAAAATACAAAGGTGATGGTACAGCCAAGATATAGTGATATATGGTGAATACCTTGAGAGCTAGCTTGTCCGATATTGCCATAAAAAGTCCATGACGTGCAAAATACGGCAAGACTTAAACTATATGTTATCGCCGATGATTTGACCTTTTCGGCGATAACAGAATGCGACTCCCCCCACCGTGCAATAAGATATTGGCATAAACCATAAAAACAAAGCAGCAATACAGCCGTAAATATAGAAATCAAGGTTTGTTACCCGTACTACTTTGATTGGGATCTTGTTTATCATCATAGCGTTCATCTGAAAAAATGATGGATAAAACCAAGATAAACAACCAGACAGCAAAGGGATAAAGCCAAAGGAACCATGGAGAAAAACTCGTTTGCAGTAAAATAGGCCAACTGAAAAGTAACACTATAATAATTAGAAATATAAAACGACTAACGCTCATTTATTCTTTTTACCACGTAATTTATGCTGATCACTGTAACTAAAAATATGGGAGAAATTCTTATACCAGCTATCATACAAGCAAGGTTGAACGTTTAGTATAGACAGTTTTTGCAAGTTAGCCGTTTTACTAAACTGAATAATTAATGAATGAGTTTTAGATGTGGATGAATTTTTAAGTAGCAGGCGTTTATTTGACTAATAAGTGATTATAAAGCTTAATTAACTTTTTAAGCTATCGCTATTTATCGATTGTAAAGTAAATTGAAATAACTTTATTATTTTCGGCACCAATCAAACCGGGTAACAGTTCATATTTGTGTATTATCATGTTTAAGTTGATACAGTCCAGCGCCTGTATAGGTTTGAACTCATGTAAATTAACAGAAAACATTGTTGAACTGTAACCCTAATTTAGCCTATATGGTCAGTGCCTTATTTTCATACAAAACCCCGCCCAGAAACGTGAAGTGAGGCTAAGCATAACCGTAACTTCAAGTTAAAACCTTAATTTATAAAGTTACTCTTTGTCATTAACAAAAACATGCTCAGAAACAAAAGAACTGGCCTGTCGCCACATAAGGTTTTCAGCTAAATCTGGCCAAGTTAGTCGGCTTGTTTTTAACAATGTCTTTAAGCGTTCACTGCTGGTTGAAGTTATTTCAATATTAGCGTTATCAATCACCTCAATACAGCCTTGTCTGTTATTACACAATAACAACATATCACAACCGGCCTGCTGAGCAGCTTCGGCTCGCTCAATATAACCACCAATAGATGCAGCTCCTTCCATAGATAAATCATCACTAAAAATAACACCCTCAAAGGCTAACGTATCGCGCAATACTTCTTGTAACCAATAATGAGAAAAACCAACTGATTTACTATCAATATTAGGAAAAACAATATGTGCAGGCATAATAGCACTCACTTTTTGCGCAGCAATTAAGTGTTTAAACGGTAATAAATCAAGATTAATGATTTGCTGTTTACTTCGTGTGTCTATTGGTAATGCATGGTGAGAATCAGCTTGAACACTGCCATGCCCAGGAAAATGTTTACCCGTTGCTTTCATACCAGCTTTTTGCATACCATCAATAAAAGCAGAAGCTAATGCAATTACTTGCTCAGGTTGTTGATGAAAAGCCCGTTCACCAATAACTTCACTAATGCCGTTAATATCGAGTACAGGGGCTAAACTTAAATCAATACCGACAGCTTGAACTTCAAGCGCCATTAAAGTTCCGCAGTTTTTAGCGATTAATTTAGCAAATTCAACGTCGCCATCAGCACAACGCCAAATAGCACCCATTGCAGGAATGGTACTGAAATGTTCACGAAAACGCTGCACTCGACCACCTTCCTGGTCAACCGCAATAAGGATAGGACTTTTTGCTGCTTTTCTAATTTCTCGTGTTAACGCTGAGACTTGCTTTGGTGATTGATAATTTCTGCTAAATAAAATCAATCCGCCAACCAGCGGATGTTCTAATAGTTCTTTATCCTCTGCTGACAACGATGTGCCTTGCACATCAAGCATTATTGGACCCATAACGACACACTACTTCTTAAATTGGTTAGAAAAAGTTTATGTCGCTACTTTACCTAATCTACATTTAATAACAACGTCACCACGCTATATTTCAAAAAACTTTTTAAAATTCACTTTATTGGAAATTTCCTACATCTTATATATTGGTGCTCCAACACCTGCGGCAACATAAGGAATAACGCGTTTGATCACATCCGAAATATCTGTCTTTTTATCAAAATCATTAATGGCAATATCAATAAGGGCATCACTTGAAGACATAGCAAAAACCACAGTTCCCATCGTAAAATGTAATCGCCAAAAAATCTCTTCCCTCGTCAACTTCGGATAAGCTTTTTTAACAGCATTGACAAACGAGCTGATAACATCAGGATATTGAGTCGTTAAAAACCAACGTAAAAAGCCCTGGCTATCACTATAACCACGTCCTAGCAACTGCAGAAAGTTACTCGTACCATTTTCTTTAACATCATTTAGATGTAACAAAGGTTCAACAAAAGCAGTAAAAACTTCAACTAAAGTAGGCGGTGTTTCATCTTCGCATAACTTGACAAGCGCTAAGCTTAATCTCGGTGATAACACATCTAAAAAACGTGACATTACCGCTTTAATCAGCTCTCTTTTCGACCCGAAATGGTAATTAACTGCCGCCAGATTCACTTCTGCCCGACTGGTAATTTCTCTTAACGATGTCCCGTTAAAGCCGTGCTCAGCAAAAAGTTGCTCTGCCGCATCTAATATTTTAGTTTTTGTAGTCATATTATTTCAATCAATTAAACACTCAGTTCAAACATGTGTTTAAAATAACGTAGTTCGTGATGTAAAGTCAAATATGCTGCGGTATTTCAACTTAAGTTTTAATATAAGGTTACAAACTGTTACCTAATAGTTACTGTAATAATCAAGAATCAAGCTTATTATATTATTTCTCCATTCGAAAGGATTCGTTTCCTATCTCAGGCTCATCTATTTTGATGTAGAGTAGGCCGCAGGCTTCGCATAGCTTATCCAACGGCCCCTCTTCGATTCCGTGCATGAGGTTTTCCCTCA
>JABSOJ010000173.1 GCA_013216005.1 Alteromonadaceae bacterium
GAGGGAAAACCTCATGCACGGAATCGAAGAGGGGCCGTTGGATAAGCTATGCGAAGCCTGCGGCCTACTCTACTTATTAAGGAAATAATATGAATTTTGGTGAACAGTTTAAAAAATTAAGAAATGAACTCGGCCTTAGCCAACCACAATTGTCAGAATTAACGGGTATTGAACAATCTTATTTATCAAAGCTTGAAAATGATAAATCAGTACCGTCCAATGAAATTTTTAGAAGTTTGTTAAGCGCCTATAAAATTGACCTTAACCAGTTTTTGTCAGATTTTGATCTGAAACGTGATCGGGAACTGCTAAGTCAAATTCCTGATGTACATTAAAATTAGTTAAATATCAGTACTTTAATTTTTAGTGTTGCTTGGTTGGGACGTATATGGGTCAGATTGGCCTAGTTTTTTTGCTATTTCAGCGCGATGATCCGGCCTTTCTTCAGTGATCCATTTTCCGTAAATTTTACGGATCATCCCCCAATCTTTGTGTCCTAACTGCTTAGCTAACCAGATAGGTTCTGCACCTGCCATTAACATTTGACTCGCAAAGGTATGCCTTAATTGATAAGTAGGTCTGTAGGGTAATTTTGCTTTGCGTAACCAATCGCTCCATCCTATGGTTATTAATTCAGGTTTTATATATGGCTTATTGCCTAAGGCTAAAAATATTCTTCGGCGTTCAACTTGTTTGGTTTTTTTGTGCATCAAATGCACTGTTTCATATATGAGAGGGAGCATGTAAGAATGTTGACGTTGCCTTTTTAGTGCTTCAAGTGCAACAGGCATTAATTCTATTTTACGAATACCCGCTGCTGTTTTTGGGGGCTTAAGTTGACCTTTTTTATTTATGTTGTAACGCACATGTAAGATCCCTTTTTCCAGATCTAAATCTTCCCACGCCAATGCTTTTATTTCTCCTGGCCTTAATCCAGACCAAGCCATGAACTCGATTAAATCCTTAGATTTCTGAGAATGAACAACCGATAATAACCGCTTTAATTCGTTTTGTGTAAAAGGATTAATAATATCATCTTCGGTGGGATCAGTTTCTTGTTTCATTTTTCTGACTTTAAGAAAAGGATTAAAATTGATCCTACCTTCTTTGATTGCTTCATCTAACACTTGTCTCACAATCATAAGGTAACCACGTACAGTCGACAATTTTAAGGTGGTTAAAGCGCGCTTACGAAGCAATTCAATTTCTATGTGTGTTATTTTTTTTACATCGTATTTGAGTAAACCATGTTTTTCAACCCAACGCTTTACAGTACAAATTGATGCAATGCTTGAAATTGAAAGCTCGTTTTCTCTAAGGGATTCGTAACTGTTGAAATAATCAGAAAGAGTGGTTCTTTCCGATGCGTATTTGTTGTCGGTGGGGAAGTGTTTACGCCAAAAAAAGTCAGGGTCAACATCAAATAGATTTGAAGCGATATCAAGATTTATTGTAGCCAGACGATTTTTGGCTAACTCGATATTATTTTCTGTGACTGTTAATCCTGTAGATTTTTTGGTGTAACGTAAGTTACCGGGCAACTTGAAGTGGATCCTTAACTTTCCACCGTGAATATTTACACCCGTTGCCTTTTTTAGTTTTTCTTCTATTTTCTTGTTCATGTTACAAATGGTTCCTCAGAGCGGCTATATTAACGAATATTGCACCTCTATCGTCTCTCTGCTTCCACACCTCACCCTCAGGGTATTTGTGTGATCGTATTCTTTGACGCAGTGCTGGTTGAGTTAAACCACAGCGTTTAGCCGCAGCGGCTAATGTCACCCATCCTTCATCACCATTATTTTCACGGAGTTCAATTATGGTACTTTCCAACTGAACTACACGTTCACTTAACTTCGAAACTGCTTCAAGTGCTTGTTGGCCACAGATAAGTATTTGTGACACTTGGTCAATTTGTAAAGCTGTATTCATCGTAATTCCTTACTTTTTCTTTTGTATTGTTAATGGCATATTTAAGCTGAAATTTGTTGAGTGGCTTTAGGCCATTCAATTGGTTGATTATCGTTTCTGGCAACTAAAAACAAGCGTTTTCTGATGGTAGGAGTGCCAAAGTCACAGGCTTTTAATACCTTCCATTCAACGTTATAACCAAGCCCTTTTTCAATAACGGATAAATCAAAGTCAGCACCTGAAGCGTTTTTAACATCATCAATACCAGGGTGGTCAAGTGATAAGCCCGTTGTTAGTGCTGACACAAATGCTCTGAATGTTTCGCCTTTACGTTTTTTACATGGTTTACCATCAATAACTGGCCCCCATGTTAAAAACTCTTCTACATTTTCAAGCATGATCATCCTAACTGGCACAAGTGCCGCCCAGCGAACAGCAACCCAAGCAAGGCCACGAATGTTTTTATTTACAGGTGTTCCACCTTTAGCTTTTGAAAAATGCTTACAGTCAGGTGAAAACCATGCCAAACCGACAGGGCGGTTATTACAGGCTTCCACTGGGTCAATATCCCATACAGATTCACAATAATGCTTTGTTTCTGGATGATTCATTTTGTGCATGTCAATCGCATCCTGATCATGATTAATTGCAATATCAACATGCTGGTTTAATCCTAATTCCATGCCCGTACTGGTACCGCCACCACCTGCAAAGTTATCTATTACTAATTCACCTGGTAAAATCATTATGCTGCTTCCTTAATTATTTTAATTCTTCGGTTCAAATCAATTTTGCCTTTTTTATTAAAAGTCCATTTTCCAGAGGCGGATTCATAATTGAATATTCCCCACCGACCGAAAAAGCTACCGTTATCAAATTCAATTTTGCAATCAACGGTTATCCAGTGAAAGTTTTCATGATCAGCTGATATTCCATCGGGCGATAAACATACGTCAGTTTCAAAAATATCACCTTCGTATATTTCCTGACCGTTTATATCTTTAACTCCGATGAATTGGCCTAGTGTGTTTGGGTCTATTTCTATAGGTTCACCGTGTGTCAAAATAATACTTGGAACGTTACAGTCCGATTCGAGGTAACTACCAAAAACCCAATTCCCCATTTTTATATTTAAATGCATGTCGTTAACCGACGCTTTAGCTCTAAATTTGATTTTTCTCATGATGTTGCTTCCTAAGTGTTTTACTCATTCACTTTTTCAAGTTTTGGTAATGATGGCCATTTAGCACCATAATTAAGGATGTTTGACATTGATTTCTCAGGCTCGCTGTGATCCCAAATTCCCCAACAACATTTCGTCATTGGTTGTTTGTGCCGGCAATTTTTCAAACCTAAATCTAACGCTTGAACAAATGCAAACGTTCGTCCTTCTGCTTGACTAAAATTAATAAAACATTTTGGGTGTTCATCATCAAAGCGAACATTATTAATTTCTACTAACATAATTACACTCCCGTTAGGGGGCGGCTTTCGCCAGAGAATTCAAAAGCCGCCATGGTTGGTTTGGTAAGATTTGAGAATACTTTTTTACTATTGTTTTTCCTAAAGACGTCTTTAAATACGCCATCAAGTTTAATCGGACTAAATAGAAAATCAGTCAGACCTTTTATAATTAAGTTATCAATTGGAGCTTCATGTACTAACAATTGATAATCAATTAGGTTGTTTATGTTTGAGTTTTTTTCTGTTTTCGTCTTTATTTGGTACATAATTATTTCTTTTTAGTAATTTTTGTCTATATTCTTAGGTGCTGCTGAAACATAGGTTACTGTGTATTTTTAATAAACTTCATTTCTTGCTATGGCGTCATATGATTTGGTTTTTCCCAATACCTTTTGTTTCCTGTCTGGGGTCATACTTTCAATGTCTCTAGCATTGGGTAATTGAGAATAATATTTTTGGTTGTATTGTTCATTTTTTAATGCCAACAGCCGTTCCGTAATGCTAAATATACAAATTGATTTGTATTTAGTCAAGCGCTATGTGTTATTGGTTTGTATTCATTGTTCATCTAAAGTGTGTTTAATGGTTGGATTTATTTAAAAAGGTGGAGGTTTATGGAAATTTCAGTATCATCACGTTCGTATTTAGAAGTGAGTAAGCAAAATTCTATTAGCAAAGGCACGACAGCAAACGTTGAAACATCTTTGCCAATGAGTGAGAGGGCTATTTGCTTAAGTTCAGGTTCGGTAAATATTAGTATAGAGGGTTTCAATTTACTTGAAGCCGCAACTCTTATTCTAGTGAATGGTGGTGACGGGGAAGAGCCACCTTAGTTAAATAAACTGAGTCAATTAGTTGATGAATGAGGAATGAAAATGGATTCCACATTAATATATAATGCACTAATAAATATATATGCAATAGCTGCTTCACTAGGCTATTACATTTTATATATCAATCTATTCAGTGTGTTAGTCGTAGGTTGCGTAAGCACTAAAATTAGTAGTCCATTAATAACGCTTGCGGTTTTAGCTTTTTTTAATGCGTTTATGACATGGGCTACATACGAAATGAAGCTATTGTATGACGATGAATTAGGTCTTAAGGTGGTTAGGCATTTATGGTATATAGTATTTGCTATATTCAATTTGTTAATTATCTTATCTATAAAGAAATTACATACATTAATTGGCATTAAAAGTAGTAAATTTACTAATACTGTAATTTTTGTAAGTATATGCTTGGGTGTGTTATTTATAGTTAAATATTTGATCCGTATGCACTTTCATGTAGATATAGAATCATTTCGATTGTTATATTTGGGTTTGGTTAATGCAGCAAATGTGTTGTTAGCATATCTAAGTTTGGTAATTACTTTCATGTCATTAAAAATGAAATTTGATAAAGTAAAAGGTATTAAATGATTTTCTTCTCAGTATTTTGTGGAGTTTTCTCAATAGGACTTTTGTGGCTGATTATTTACCAAGGAAGTATTTTTTTTAATCATAACAACAATACATGCTGTATGGACCCTTTGTTAGAAAACAGAGAAATAAAGTCTTGTGATATAATGAGTAATGTACTTTCTTTAAATGAAACAATTACAAATGATTTAATGAAAGAAGCACTCCTGATAAACCTTGAGCAAGTAGAGCTAAATGAACTCATTGCTTCGGGTGATCTTTCTGATAAAACGCTAGAGTGGCAAATAGAAATAGAAGGTAGAAAAGTCAACCTTGCTAATCGAACAAAAGTAATAGGTTTAGCTGTTAGGGATAGGGTAAGCTAAGACCTAGTCCTTATTGGATGTGGTGTTAGTGATGTCAATCTGAATCCCTGACGCCATAAAATCGCCAGTAATTTCATATATTATCGCTTTTGATAATATATTGAAAAACAAGTCTTTATTTTTTATTAAAGAAATATCACCTTCTACAAGTTTATCTTGCTGTAAAAGAAAATTGCGTACGGAGTTTAATGCCTTATCAAAAGCTATTGGTAACGCCTCTGAAATTTGTTCTACGCGGTAACCTTTAACAAATTCATTTTGTTGTACAAGAGATAGTTCAGGCGAATCCTTTCCTGTCTTTAAAAATTGAAGACTTACACCTAATGCTTCAGCTATTTCTGGCATCTTAATGGAGGGAGTGCTATTTCTTTCAATAGAACCAATTGTTTGAGGTTTTACACCAATAAGGTTTGCAATATCTTCTTGTCTTAAGCCTTTGGCTTTTCGAAGGGTCCTTAATCTTTGTCCGAGTGTTTCTAATTTATCAGTCATAACAGGCGCTAAATTCATTTTGTAGTTCCCTTAATAATACAATCGTAAGCGCAATGCTACAAACATTTAAAACATAAGTCAAAATACAAAGCAAACATATATATCTTGACAAAATACCAAATGAATTGTAATTTGTTTTGAAAAATATTTATGGTGTTTTTGATGGCTACAAAAAACGTAAAAAGAAAACCTTTAAACGAACCTTTATTAAGGGCGGTCAAAGTCATGCGTTTTCAAAGAACGCTAGCTGTGGCAATTGGCGTTAAACAGCAAAATATCTGGTCTTGGCTGTATGAAAGTGGTGTTGTACCCGCTGAGCATGTATTGCTTATTGAAACTGTAACGCGAGACAAAGGGGATTTAGTCAGTCGTCATGATCTTCGACCCGACATTTATCCAAAGAGTGAGGTAGCCTAATGTTTCTTAATCAATCACTAAAATATTGGCTTGCAAAAAATATTATAACTTGCCCGTTGATCATTTGGGCAAGTTGTTTATCCGAAAGGAATTTAATTTATATTATGAGGTGGGGCGATGTTATTTTCTTCTTCTGGTAACGAAAAATGCAGCGACCAATATGATTGCAAAGGTATCGAAACTACCCGCTTCAATATTTTCCTCTTTTCCTGCACCATTACCAAAAGCGTAAGAGTCTTGTTTGAGTGTTTCTATATTAGGCGGTTCGTTTCCGCTTCCATCCATAATAAGTTTGTAATCAAACAATTTTTGGTTAACTACATAGCCTTCGCCGTTAAAATTATAAGGTGTAATAGCCAGTGTAATACTTCCGTTATATTCATTATCAATAAGCATCGGAATACCTCTTTATTTAAGAATTTATTAACTATAGACAGTAATGTGCTTTTTTGAAATGGGTAGTGAAATGAAATATTCCAGTCAGTTAAGTGATTGATAAAGGTTTATTAAGGATGAAACCGTTATGCGTGGCCCTCATTACGTATAGCGCTTACCTAAAAGATAACGCATGGAGTGAGAAAAGTGTAAGGAAAAGGGGATGCCCCTTAACCTTACGAGCATAAAAAAACCGCATCAATCCGACCAAAGATTAAGTATGCGGTTAATTCACAACGAGGTTGAGTATGTCAAATACTGCAGAAATAATCAACTTTCCTGCTAATAAACAGGAAGAAGGGCATGAGATCGTGAAAGCAGATCTGGATAATGGGTATTACCGACTAGCCAATGAGCTAGCGTTGGCATTATGCAGAACTAAATTAAGTGATCGAGAGAGTAGGGTGCTTCACGCTGTTATGTTAAAAACGTATGGGTTTAATAAAGCGGTAGACTGGGTTTGTAATGAGCAGATATCAGAATTAACCGAGATAAAGCTGAATCACATCTCTGAAGTTAAACAGTCGTTATTAAAAAGAAATATTTTATTAAAAGATGGACGTAAAATTGGTGTAAATCCCTATATTTCACAATGGTTATCTAAAAATGGAAATACCCTAAACAGGGGTTTTAAAAACCCTATTCAGGGAAAAGAAAACCCTAAACAGGGTATTACAAAACCCTGTTCACGGGCATACAATAAACAAGACACTATTACAAAAGACAATACAAATAATATTGTTCTTAACTCTGCCTCGGACTTGTTTGCCTCGGAACAATCTTCATCTGAACAACCGGCCTCGAAACGAAAATTAAAACCTCAATCTTTTAAAACATTTTTTGATAGTTACCCGTCACATCGAAAGGGCGGCACCAATGCTCAGGCGTGGAAAGTTTGGAATTCTGAAAACCTTACCGAACACGATGCCGAATTAGCGACTAGTTGGTTAACTCAGGCCGCACAGTCTGATCCTGATTGGGAAATGCTTGCCGGTGGGCAATATGTTTTCGGGATCACAAAATTCATTCGAGAGCGCATTTGGTTAACGCCGGTGCCACAATCAAAAATTCAAAGTATCGACGAGTGGGATCATGTTCGTAACGACACCTCATGGGCTGACAACCTTGAAATTACAGGAGCTGAATGATGAAAAGCGTATTAGAAATAGCGAGTGATTTTTCAGTGCAAGGTGCGGCAGAAGGTGCAGTAAGACAACCACAATCTAAAAAAGTGACGCATATATCCCGGCATGCCGCCCAAGTTGTGAACGATGTTTTTGCTGAGCTTCAAGTGGTTTTTCCTGCATGGAAATTCGCCTTTCCAACTCCTGCAACCGTAACGCAAGCTAAAAAGTCCTGGAGCAAGGCATTTATTGAGCAAGGTATTATCACCAGGGCGCAACTGGATATTGGATTTGTTAAAGCTCGACAATGGGGAAAACCTTTCTTGCCATCCATTGGTCAATTCTGTGATTGGTGTAAACCAACACTCGCCGATTTTGGTTTGCCTGAGCCTGACAAAGCCTTTACCGAAGCAAGTAACAAAGTTCGTTTTGCAAGTGAGTCTAATTGGAGTCATCCGGCTGTTTATCTGGCTGCAATTAATGTGGGCCGTTGGTCTTTTAGCAACCTGAAAGCAAGTGACGTTTTAAAACTGTTTGAGCGAAGTTATGCGATCACTGCCAAACGCGTAACGAACGGTGAAGATTTAACAGCAGAAATTCCCAAAGCACTACCCCCGAAAGTTAATGTGCCCACAAGTAAATTACAATCACAAAGCAACGTAGCAGGTTTAAAAGCTCTACTGAAAAGAGGCTCAGCATGTATTTAGAAATTAATTTATTTTTTGTTATTAGTAGGTCAGTTTAATGTCATTGGTAAAGATGAAAATAAAAGATGATGATGAACCCAAAAAGCCATTGCAACATATTAAAATTACTGATGGCGCAATATTAATCAATATGGCTATATCTTCAATAATGGTATTACGTGATACCCAAAATCCGTTACTTCAACTGAGATTTAAAGCTGACCGTTGTACGGGGGTTTGGCGGATTAGGTATCGTAATATATGGGAAAAAGTAGGTGAATGGCCGGAAACTAAAACCCGTGATATTCGTAATAGCTTTAGCGTATTGATCAGCAAGGTAAGAGATAATCAGGAAGCGAGGGTAACCAAAGATTGTTTCATTACCATCGGCGATTTACTCACCTGGTACAACGAACGCATGGCCGACAATGCCAATTTAAGTGATCAGCGTAAAAAAGATAT
>JABSOJ010000174.1 GCA_013216005.1 Alteromonadaceae bacterium
ACAGAGTCCTAGATATAAGGGTTGAGTTTAATTCCATTTGAAGGGACAACAATTATCTACAACAGAGCCAATAATAAGGAATACGCTAATGCAGTTAGAAATTCAAAACCTGACTCAACGATACAGTAAAGACAAAGTGGCTCTTGATAACATCAGCCTGACACTCAAGCCTGGCATTATCGGTTTACTCGGACCTAATGGCGCGGGTAAATCATCGTTAATGCGTATTTTAGCCTCTATCAGCAAACCCACTCAGGGCTCCGTTTTATGGCAAGGTCAGGACATCATCAAAAATCCCGATACTTTACGCAAAGAATTAGGATATCTACCGCAATCCTTTGGAGTATATGAAAATTTAACAGCTCAGTAATTTTTACTTTATCTGGCTTCAATAAAAGGACTACCAAGTAAAACAGCGGCTCAAAAAGTTAATGAGTTACTAGAAATGGTTAATCTGACCGATGCTTCCCGTCAGACTTTAAAAGGTTATTCCGGCGGCATGAAACAGCGGGTAGGTATTGCTCAGGCATTACTTAACGATCCTAAATTACTGATTGTTGATGAACCAACCGTTGGACTGGATCCGGAAGAAAGAGCACGTTTTCGTCATTTATTATCTGATTTATCCGGCGAGCGGGTGATCATTCTTTCAACGCATATTGTGTCAGATATTGAATCAATCGCTGATCAAATTGCCATCATGAATGCGGGTAAATTATTGGCTTTTTCTACTCCCGAAACATTGTTAGAAAAAATGGCTAAAGCGGTATGGCACTGTGTTGTTTCTCATGACGAAGTAAAAGAACTGCGTCGTTTATATTGTATTTCTCATAGTGTCAGACGTTCCGATGGTTTTCATATAAGTATTGTCTCACCTGAGCAGCCGCTGCCAAACGCAGTAAATATAGAACCAACACTTGAAGATGCTTTTTTATTTCATACCCACTCGAAAAGTGCTGCCGGTCCTTTGTCATTTAAGTCTTTACCTATTAACTCCTTACCTATTAACTCTTTACCTATTAACCCCTCGTCTCTTAACCCTTTATCTCAAAACGCCTCGTCAGCGACCCCTTCAACAACTAACAAAGATACTTTGGAGGATGTTGCATGCTAAATACCATCTATCATTGTTGGCGGGCCGACTTTTACGATCGCATTCGACGCCGTAATTATTTAGTCACCCTAATTTGCATGGCCATACTAACGATGCTGTTCTTTCCTCCAAGCGATGCGATCTATGCCACGTTGGTAATTGGTGGTTATCGAGGGATCTATAATTCAGCCTGGATTGGAGCTACACTGGCGATATTAAACGTACTATTTTTACCCATAATCTGTTTTTATCTGATAAAAAATGCAGTTGAACGAGACCGTGACAGAGGGATCAGTGAATTAATAGCACCCACCCCGATCAAAAAATTCGAATATATTATCAGTAAGTGGTTAAGCAACTTAACCCTACTGGTAGGGGTAATGTTGTTTATGACATTAACCTCAATATTTGTTCAGCTTTGGCATGGCGAAGATTATTCTATTGATCTTCTGCAATTATTATTACCACAAATACTTTATGTATTTCCAATTCTTGCAGCTATTTCTGCCATAGTAATTTTGTTTGAAACCATTGGCCCATTGCGTGGCGGAATAGGCAATGTACTGTACTTTTTTCTTTGGGTTGGATTAATTGTTAATGTCATTGAAGACTCTTCAGGCATTGGTGACATCATTGACCAAATCCGTCAGGCCGTCATTGTTTATGATCCAATAAGCGATGGCTCAACTAATATTGGAATTGCATTAGGTGATGATTTCAAGAATGGCAAGCTACAAACTTTTACTTGGTTGGGGATTAACTATACCTCGCTGGTGATAGCTCCTTTTACTAAAATGATGGCTTTTAGTTTAGTCATATTAATTGCTGCAACCCGTTTTTTTGACCGTTTTAAAAAAACCACAGACCAGTCAGCAACTAAAATGGTTAACCGTAAACTGGAACAAAAAATGGCTAAGCTATTGCAACCCATTTCGAAATTATTCGAAGAGTTATTTGGACTCTGGTTGTTTACCAGCCTGATCAGGCAAGAATTTTTATTACTGATCAGGGGTGGTTCAATTTGGTGGTATTTGACTATTGCCGGGCTGTTGTTCGCACAGCTAGTTGCTCCAGTTGAAACAGTTCGGACGGTTATTTTACCCGCAAGCTGGTTACTGTGTGTTTTGGTATTTTCACCAATGGGACATCGGGAATTGCAATCGGGTACCGACTCTTTAATTTTCAGCTGTGTATCGCCATTAAAAAAACAATTTCCCGCAATGTTACTCGCTGGTATTTTAGTGGCCCTATTAGTTGTTAGCGGCGCGCTGTTACGATTTCTTTTATCTGGAGAATTTTTCTCTGTGATAATGTTGCTAACTGGCGCGTTATTTATTCCATCGCTTGCCATAGCTTGTGGTGCACTCACTAAAACCAACCGCACTTTCGAGGTTTTATTCCTCACAGTTTGGTATATAGGGCCACTAAATAGAACAGCGGTTGATTTTATTGGTGTAGATCCTGTCGTCAGTCAACAGGCAAACACTCCGCTAATATTTCTTATTGTTTCCTCGGTGTTAATTCTTGCTGCTTTGCAAGGAAGAAAATGGCAACAGGTTTAAGGGCTAACTTAAAAAACAGCCTTCAAAGTAGTCTAAAAGATAGTCTTTAAAGGTAAGAAATACATATAAAATGGAGAATTAACACATTTGCTTTTTACACAAAATCAGGAATATTGGTTTGGTGTAAAAAGCATTATATTTCACTATTACAAATTCCTTTTTGAACAATCAAGCACAATAAATGGTGTTACCTGACGACGGTGAAAGCCAAAAAATTGTAACTCTACCTTAAAAACAGAAACCTGAGATACTTTTCCATTTGGATGAAATTGAATAACAACAGTATCAGATTCTTTTTGTACCTGTAACGACTGACTTTCAAGATCAAAGAAAGCATTTGCACCGTAAGGTTGTGCCAATACAATTAATTCTGCTTGAGTATTATCACACTTAATTTTATTGGCGTAACTTTCCACATCCTGCCAGACCCGGTAACAAGCTGATAATGAAATTAATGATAAAATCAGAATAAAATAGCTATGCTTAGCCAAAGCATGTTTACCACTACTATTTAGCTGCTTATACTTTCTGCTCATACTTTAATGCTCACACTCGACTGCTGTTGCTTAACTGTCTGTTGTTTAACTGTCTGTTGTTTAGCTGATTTCATTTAACTATTTATTACTTAACTCTTTACTACGTAACCCTTTACTACTTACTACTTACTACTTACTACGGCACTGACCATATAGGCTAAATTAGGGTTACAGTTCAACAATGTTTTCTGTTAATTTACATGAGTTCAAACCTATACAGGCTCTAGACTGTATCAACTTAAACATGACAATACACAAATATGAACTGTTACCCGGTTTGATTGGTGCCCTTACTACTTACTACTAACTAATTAACTATAGTATTCCACGCTAGTAAATCTGAATAACTCAATATTTTCACTCCAATAATTTTCTGACCAATCCCCCTTTTGCTTCAAAGCTTTTACAAATAATGCAGGCTTAGTTAAACTTCGCCAGACGGAAGGTAAAAAAACAGCACTTTTACGTTTATCACCCTGTTGTTCTTTCAAGATCAAACCGTCAATACCAACTGACAGGTGTTCTAACAAATCTTGCTCACCCTTATTTATCATTGGAGTAGGTTCAGAAAGCACTGAAATTGAAAAACTAAGTTTACATAATTCACTTTCCTGTAATTCTTCAAAACGCCAATCTTGCATCGCGCTGCTAAAGGCGTGTCGACAAACGTCTGACCATAACGGCTCTACCGCTTCACAAATTCCGATACAACCTCTAAGCTCGCCTTCAACATAAATAGTGACAAAACTGGCGGCATTTTTTAATAAAATAGGATTTTGAGGGGGTGATGGCATAACAAATTCATTGCTTTTAGCTGCACTTCTCAATACTTGCCAAACAAGTGATTGTAAACGTTTTTCTTCCTCTGAATTGAGTTTAATAGGCGATGAAACTGGCATAACCAACCACCTCTTTTTTACTTTCAGGCAAACCATCAATATCGCCTGAATTTGCCTGGTTGACTAACTGAATCTGCCAGGAGTTACACTTACAAAAACGCAAAAAACCATTAAGCGCAAAATAACCACAAGCGTCCTGAGGCTGAAGACTGGGATCTAAATGTAAAATTGCAGCAACAGTGTCAGCATCCAAAAATTGTGCTTTCTCGTAGTTATGATAATGACTGAGATCTGTACTGATAATTATCAAGGTATTTAATAAATCAACTTGTGTGATACTGTCTTGCGACAATGCTGTTGACGGCTTAAGCAAGGTTTTCAGTATTTTACTAATTTGATCAGGCTGCACTGCTCCTACGGTAATGGGTAATATTTTAAAATAATTAAAACGGCTTTGTAAAAAAGGTAACTGCACCTCTAATGAGTGCTCCCAGTTATGCGCCTTATCTTCCTCATGTACCAGACCAAGCTCCAACAAATGTTCACATGCAGCTCTATCAACGGGTATTTCTCCTAGTGGTGTAACAAAAACATCGTGACTTGGTACAGCACATCCTTGTAAAGGAAACTGATGACTTGGCCCCAGCAAAATAACCCGATCAATAGGCTGGTTTAAATTTTTCAAATATGTATAGGCGTAAGCAGCAACAGTGCCGGAATAATAATAACCAGCGTGAGGCACAATAAGTGCTTTAGGAGAAATTTCTGCCTGAATATTAGCTTCATCAACAGAGGCGAAATACTGAGCAAGTTCATTTCGCAATAATTCAGGTGAACTGGGATAAAAACGACCAGAGACCACAGGAAGTCGATATTTCATTACTTGAATTGCCAAAGATAAACAATGATATGAGAATAGACGATAAAATCAATTTTTACCGCATAACAACAGTAAGTTATAATTAAACAACCCTCAACGTGCACATCTAAAAAGAATAAAAAAAAGAAAGCATGAACAATAAACAACCTAAAAATCAAAAAGTTGAACTTTATTTATTTTAAAAAAGCACTCTATAATGTCCTTTTTTTTTATGTTTTAATGACCTTTTATTTCTGATTATATATACCATCTCGTAACAGACAAATAGAAACACCCCTCAATAATTTAAATTTATCCTAATAGGCATACCCCTCACCCGGTTCAAAATACGCCGGATGATTTAGCGCAAATTGCAGTGAAAAAATATCGTTTACAATGACTCTGACTCGGCCTGTATTGCCGCATAAAAGTCGCCAATCTTATCGTCATCAAGTGGAAGGGAAATTAATGGCATTGGCTAGTTTTTCAATATTTAGACCACTATCCAAGAAAATATTATCGGTTTGCATAACCTTATCCACGGACCGGAGAATATCTTTGGCCAGTCTCTCAGACCAAGCTGACTTTTAGTAACTTTCACTGTTTTTATATAAGTAGTGTCTGAACGGAAATCCTGAAAGCCTTATTTTACGGGGTATTCAAGCAATATTGCAAAACGAAGATTTTGTTATTTTTGGCTAAAAACGGCCAAAACGCTTAAATCTACATCAATACCGACTGATTAGCTTAAATCTTCGTTTTGAATTAATCGCTACAGCCCATGTGTAGCAATGGCTATTGACTTTTCGTTCGGGCACTAAGTAGTAAAACTTCATGTGACAAACATCGACGCGACGTTTGATTCAATTGAATCAGCTAGTAGGTTATAATATGAGTACAGCCTTAAATTGGTGAATGACATGGTTAATAAAACACCTGTTGCACATTTCCCCACTAAATATTGGCATAAACTGGATGATGGTCGAGTTTGTTGTGATGTTTGTCCGCATCATTGCACTTTACGTGAAGGAAAAAGAGGAAGCTGCTTTATCCGAATGCATCATCAAGGTGAAATTGTACTGACAAGTTATGGTCGTTCTTCAGGTTTTTGTATTGATCCTATTGAAAAAAAACCTTTAAATCATTTTTATCCCGGCTCAAGTGTGCTGTCTTTTGGTACCGCTGGCTGTAATTTATCTTGTAAGTTTTGCCAAAACTGGGACATCAGTAAATCACGGGAAATTGATACACTTTGCGATGGCGCAATGCCCGAACAACTCGCCCACTCAGCAGTAAAACATCACTGTAAAAGCATTGCGTTTACTTATAATGATCCAGTAATATTTTTAGAATATGCCATAGATGTGGCACAAGCAGCGAAAGCTCTGGGAATAAAAAGCGTAGCCGTTACCGCTGGTTACATCTGCGACAAACCACGTATTGAGTTTTATCAACATATGGATGCAGCCAATGTAGATTTAAAAGGATTTAGTCAGGACTTTTATCATAAAATTTGCCACGGACATTTACAACCTGTCCTGGACTCGCTCTTATATCTTAAAAATGAAACGAATGTCTGGTTTGAAATAACCAACCTTTTGATCCCGGATGAAAATGACAGTGAGCAAGAGTTACATCAAATGTGTCAGTGGATAGCTGAAAATTTAGGGCTTGATATCCCACTGCATTTCACCGCCTTCCACCCTGACTTCAAAATGCTTGATAAAGAAAAAACGCCATTACCCACTTTACTAAAAGCCAGAAATATAGCACTAAGCTACGGATTACATTACGTTTACTGCGGTAATGTTTTTGACAGCGATTCTGACAGCAGTTATTGTCCCAATTGTAAACAGTTGCTCATTGAGCGAAATTGGTATCAATTAGGACAATATAATTTAACTGATGATGGCCAATGTAAAAATTGCGGTTTTACACTGGCTGGCCGGTATTCAGGCCCACGAGGTGATTTTGGTCGCCAGCGCATTCCGGTGAAACTTACTAGATAATTTGCTGAAACACAGAGTCACTAGGCCTGCTCTGCCGCTTTATCAAACTGTAATTCACAAAGGCGACGATATAAAGTTGAGCTGTTAAGCAAAGACTTGTGATCACCGATATCGATTATTTTTCCTTGATCCATTACAACAATCATATCAGCATGAACA
Source organism: Alteromonadaceae bacterium (assembly GCA_013216005.1). Lineage (GTDB taxonomy): Bacteria > Pseudomonadota > Gammaproteobacteria > Enterobacterales > Alteromonadaceae > JABSOI01. The sequence goes on from JABSOJ010000174.1 coordinate 7,058, forward strand.
ACTGTCGCTAAACGATGAGCGATGATTAAAGTGGTTCGATTAGCCATAAATTCATTTAATGCGGCCTGAACATGATGTTCACTTTCGGCATCTAAAGCACTGGTTGCTTCATCAAGTAACAAAACACCGGGATCTTTTAATATAGCCCGGGCTAAGGCGATACGTTGTTTTTGACCACCAGATAAACGCACACCTTGTTCACCAAGAAAACTGCTATAACCTTCGGGTAACTGTTCTATAAATTCATGAGCATGAGCCCGTTTAGCGGCAATAATAACTTCTTCGTCAGTCGCCTGTGGATTGCCGTAACGAATGTTATGCCAAACATCAGAGCTAAATAAAATAGGGTGTTGTGGCACCATACCCATTTCCTGACGTAAACTCATCAAGCTAAGTTGAGTGATCTCAGTTTCATTAAACTTTATTTGTCCTTGCTGAGGATCATAAAAACGTTGCAATAATTCAAATAGCGTTGTTTTACCCGCACCGGAAGGCCCGACTAAAGCCACTATTTTTCCTGTAGGAATAACTAAGTTAATATCTTTAAGTGCTGCACTATCAGGACGGGAGGGATAATTAAAATAAACGTTTTTAAATTCTATGACACATTCTTGCCCTGTTTTCATTAAACTAGGCGAACTTGATTCTTTAATATCACTTTCGACTTTAAGTAATTCTAATAAACGCGTTGCAGAGCCAGCCGCGCGTTGTAATTCACCATAAACTTCAGCAACAGTTGCCACTGACATAGCCACCATTATCGCGTAGAAAACAAAAGCGCCTAATTCGCCTCCAGTCATTTTACCTGATAATACATCCATACCACCAACCCACAACATCATGCTTATTGCACCAAAGGTTAGAAATATCACGGCAGCGATCAAAAACGAACGTTGTTTCACCCTACTTTTAGCGACTGTAAAAGCTTTTTCAACTTCTGTGTCAAAAGAATTTCGTTCACTATTTTCATGGGTATAACTTTGCACAACTTTAATGTTTTGAATAATTTCACCAGCATAAGTAGCAATATCAGCAATTGCATCTTGCGAGCTGGAAGCCAAGCGTCTTACTTTACGTCCATAAAACATCACAGGGACTAAAATTAAGGGCACGCAAACAACCACTATTAAAGTTAGTTTGAAATTAGTCACTAAGAGCATGACTAAACCACCCATCAGCATTAAAAAGCTGCGTAATGCCATAGAAAAAGACGAACCGATAATAGATTGTAATAATGCAGTGTCAGTGGTTAAACGAGACATTAACTCGCCACTTCTATTCTCTTCAAAATAACTGGGGTGCAAAGTAACAATTCGGCTGAAAACCGCTTTACGGATATCAGCACTAACCCGCTCTCCAAGCCATGACATGATATAAAAACGAATAAACGTACCAACCGCCAATAAACTTATCAAAGCAATCAGCCCTATAATTGCCGAGCTCAGTTGCTCTTTTGAACCTGCAATAAAACCGCTATCAATAACAAACTTAACGCCTTGTCCTAAAGATAAATTTACCGCAGCAGTTAATAACAAAGCCAATAAAGCAAATGCTACCATTAACTTATACTCGATTCCGCAGTTTTTATAGGGAAACTTTAGATTGACATATAAATAAATGGCTCTGTTGTAGCTAATTGTTGTCTATACTTATAAATGAACGTAACTTATTGAGGTGCAAGACAATGAGAACAAA
>JABSOJ010000175.1 GCA_013216005.1 Alteromonadaceae bacterium
AACAACCATATTGCCTAAAATTCACACAAACTTCACCTTGTTTTTTTTATCAATGATGCAAGATGCGACAGAACCAACGAATGACCTGGCAGATGTTTTTGCAAGCTCTTGATATTTATCGCTTTCCGCGAAAAGAGGATTTCAAAACTCATTCGGTGCTTTAATGTTTCACTGAACTGACGTGGGCGTCTGTTTACTTGGGAGCCGGATGCGGTAGTTCCGCATGTCCGGTTCTGAGAGGGTTCGGCCAGAGTAATCTGGTCGTTCTACTCGACCAGACCCGTTAATCACCAGAATCTTTTTGAAGTAAATAGCTTACGCTGTCAAACAGCCTGCTTAGCAAACTTCTTTCATCCAAAATAATCTTTGCTTGTCCTTCATACATTGGCGCAAGGGCAATATTATAGTTATAAGTTGTTTTTAATTGTTCAGGGAGAGCTACCGTGACTAGATAACCCTGTTGGTCTGGAATTAAAGATACTCCCGTAATTGTTCCTTTAAGTTGACCAAATTGGTTTGCCGGGAACGAATCTAGATTAATATAAACTTTCTGATTTTTAACTATTTTACCTACGCCTCTGCCTGATATTTTCATTTCTCCTTCAATAATAAAATGATTAGGTGAGATAGTAAGTACATCCTGACCCTCTTTTAAATACTGATTTAAGCTCCAACGCTTTGTAAACGAAATGACTCCAGATGTTGGTGCAATAATAATGTAATTTTTTTTCCACTGATTAATGCTATTTATTAATGCTAATCGCAATGTATGGATTTGATTTTCTATTTTAGCAACTTCATTTTGGTGTGCTAACGCTTCATTTGAAATACTTTGTTTTATTTTTATCAACAACAGTTCATTGTTTTTCCTGGTAATTCTTATATTTTCAATGTTAGATTTTAGTTGAAGCATTTCTTGTTTTATCAAAATAATTTGATTGCTAGGAACTCCACCTTTATTAATAAGACTGTTATAAGCTTCTAGTCGTTTTATTTGCAAATGTGTAAGTTCTGTAGCGGTTTCAAGTTTAATTTTATATTCTGAATCTAACGCCAAATATTTATTTATTAATTCTTGAGCATTCTTTTTATTTAATGATAATTGGTTGTTATTAAGCAATAGAGCGTAATTTAATAATACTTCTTGAAACATGTTATATTCAGCTTGAATTTCACCTAAATTCTGGTGCGGTGTATGCCAAATATCAACATCTGATAGTTGAAAGGTATTTAATTTATTTGCTAATAAAAAAATTGTTTCATAACTAGCACTGCTTTCTAAAATGATCAAAGGTTGATTAGTTTCAACACCATCTCCAGCTTTAACCAATAATTGTTTTATATAAGCACTTCTTTTAGATACAAGTTGCACAGGAGGTACATCAGATGTAATGAGTATTGAAGACTTTATTACATCAGGATATTGAATAAAACTGGCAAATGCCAGTACCACCATAATAACAAACAGTAATAAACCTGCTCCTGCACGTATTAACCAGGCAGGCTGTTTCCCAATAATTTCTGAAACAATATTATTTTCATAGGTATAAGTCGTTTTCATATTTAACTACCTAATTCTAATTGATTCTTAACAAGATTATAATAATGACCTTTTTGAAGCGTCAAAGTTTCATGATCACCAACTTCAACGATTGCTCCTTGGTCAAGAACGACTATCTGATCAGCATTTTTTACCGTGCTAAGACGATGTGCAATGATAATAACCGTGCGTCCTTTAAAAAATGACTGAAGATTATTTTGTATTATCCTTTCATTATTTGCATCTAAAGCTGACGTTGCTTCATCAAAAAAAATAAAATCAGGATTTTTATAAACAGCTCTTGCTATTAATATGCGCTGCTTTTGACCTCCACTTAAAGATAATCCTTCATCGCCTATTTTCGTATAAAAACCTTGTGGTAAACGTGCTATGTCTTCATGAATATTGGCTGTTTTCGCCGCACTTAAAGCTCTTTCAAAATTAGGTTCTTCATCACTTACTGCAATATTATCAAGAATACTATCGCTAAAAATAAAACCATCTTGCATAACTACACCACATTGTTCACGCCATGCATTCGGACATATCCTGTTTATATTTTGCGAACCAATCAAAATATTACCGTCATTAACCCTAAAAAACTTCAATAAAACTTTTAATAGGGTAGTTTTTCCACTACCACTTGTTCCAACAATAGCGGTTGTTTTATTTCGTGGAACAGTTAAATTCAATGCGTCTAATATATTATGGTCATCATGTTGAGAGTATTTAAAGCTGATATCTTTTAATATAATGTCGCCTTGTGGGATGTCTGTTGTTAACTCAACGCCTGCCTCATCTCTTTCATTGGGTAGCTTTTGTACTTCCGTTAATCGTTCCATGCTTATTTTTGCATCTTGAATCATGCGTATGAAATTTATTAACATTTCAATAGGAGCATTCATTTGACCTAGCATATAGATAATAGCCATCATCATACCCAGGCTCAAATTGCCTTGAATTACCTGATATGCCGCCATAAAGGTAATGATGATATTTTTACCTTCGTTGAAAAATAAACTACCCGCTTGTTGATATTGCTCTACAGCAAGTGATTTTAAATTATATTTAAATAATTTTGATTGTATTTTTTGCCATTTCCAAATCTTACTTGATTCACAGGTATTTAGTTTTATTTCCGACATACCATTAACCATTTGTAGCAAGGCATTTTGGTTGTTGCTCATTTGAGCAAATTTTTGATGATCAAGTACCTTTCGTTTATTTAAAAATAATAAAACCCAACCAATTGACAATAAACTCCCGGCCATAAAGATGAAGAAAATGGTAAAGCTATATACTGCCATGACACAGCCAAATACAATTAAATTCAGCAGAGAAAAGAATACGGTAATAGAATGATCGGTGAGGAAATCTTCAATCTTTTTATGATCACCCACCCTTTGTAGAATATCCCCCATGTTACTATTATCGAAAAAAGATAAGGGCAATTGAACCAACTTCAAAAGATACTCAGAAAGCACAGATATATTTACTCTTGTGCCTAAATGAACCAGAATCCACCCTCTGATAAATTCATTAGCGGTACGACTAAAAAATAAAACCAGCTGTGCGATAGCAATAATATAAATAAAGTTTACATCTTGATTACCTATACCATAATCAACTAATGCCTGGGTAAGAAAGGGGAAAATTAAATTTATGATGCTACCCAAAATTGCCGCGAAAGAAAGTTGGACAAGATAACTTTTAAATTTAAATAAATGTGTAAAAAGGTGTTTTATACCTTCATAATTGGTTTGTTTTTCTTCATTAATCTCTTCAAATTGTGGTGTTGGCTCAAGTAACAATGCAATACCACTGTCTTCTCCATCACACCAATCATCTAAAAAGTCCTTGTGATTTATTTTTAATTTTTGTCCTCCAGGATCAGCTATATAAATATATTTTTTATCGGTATGGTAAACCACGACAAAATGTCGACCTTTCCAATGAACAATACACGGTAATGGCGCTTCTTCAACAAGTGATTTTAATGACAACTTCAAAGGTTGCGCTTGAAATCCCAATGCTTCTGCCGATTTACAAATACCATACAAAGTAACGCCTTGCTGACCTTTACTGCATAATTTTCGCAAATGAGAAAGCGACAGTTTTTTCCCATAAAATTGACAAATCATTTGCAGACATGTAGGACCACAGTCCATTAAGTCGAGTTGTTGTATTAAGGGAAATTTTCTCACTGTAACCTCAAAATAAGTAAGATAAAAAGGGCTGTATTAACAGCCCTGATAATAATATGCTTAAGGTCGGCTATCCTCACAACATTCCCAAGAAGCAGTATTATTAGCTGAAAGTACAGGATACTTACCACCAGCTACTTGTTGTTGCTGTTTCTTAGACAATTTTTTGCTGTTAGAAGACAAAGCCACAATTGATTTTTTGTTTAATTTAAGTTTATTATTTTTCATTTTACTACCTTGTATATCTTTTATTCGACCATTATTAAAATGTAGATAAAGGCGGTCGATTAACCTCTATTTACATGTGGAAAACTTATTTATATAACTGTTTATTATATATTTTTAGTAAAAAGTCATATATGCACAATTCTTGTTTACGACTATTGCCTTTTAGCATACGATTAATAAACATATGAAGATAACTCATGGCAACCCGTTCCAGAGAACCACTCATTTTATTTTCTGTATTTAATTGATAAAGCTCTTTCACTAAAGGCCGAATAACGTTAGATCTGACTTCAAATATATCAGCTAGCTCCTGAAGAAAAACATCATTACTATTGCCATTAAGAATTTGCTGTAATTCTTCTTCCTCTTCCCTAAATTTGGTTCCAAGTGACAAACGCATATCAGAATTTTCATTAAATTCATAGCCATAGTCTTTGCGAAGGTTCTGCATAATTTTCAATTTTGAGCTAAGTGAAAAATTCAAATCATTTAAAAGTTGATCGCAGCCCCAAATAACAACTTTCCATAATACATCTTCTGTTATTTCACTTTTTAATAAAGCAAGTGCACATAAACTATCGGCTGTAAATATTTTTTCAGCAATCAACATTGCTTGCTGTCCACCATATCTTTGCGTTTCTCTGATATAATATATCCAGCTGATATCCAAAACAATATTTTGCTTAACTAATAATTGAAAAATATTCGTCAATTCTTTTTGTAGAAGTGGAATGAATGTTTGATCCGCAACTTGAACTCTCAGTCTTATGTGATATTCAGGATCTGCAAACCTTAAAAAGAAAAAGGTTTTTAGCTGTTGCTCTTCTATTTTTTTCGTTAACCAAGGTTCAAGCGCATTTATAAGCACCTCTTCAGCTGCATATTCACCACAATAAATTTTACTGCAAAGCCATTGGTCACCACTGATAAACTTCGCTTGATAAGTATTTGTTTTTATTTTCCCCGGATAAGTATTTTTAGCTGGTGTAAATTCTGGATTGCGCAGAGGGATAACCACTTCATTATGAAATTGCTCATTTCCTTTGGTTAAAGCACTACCTAACTCCGTTTGCAGTGACTCTTCGAAAATAACAAAATCATTCTTATCTGAGGTATTTTTATTTATACTATTTACAAGCGCACGAAGCGCTAATATATTATATAAATTAATGGTTAACTTTTGATCATACTCTTTGTAAACAACAAATTTTGGCAGCTTATACTGAGCTCTAAAATCATCCACTTGAGCTCGACCTAGGTTATCTAATAGCGTTATAAACGCTTTATAAGGCACTTTCCACCGACGAGCAGATAATATTAATTTGCCGAATTTAATCCGGGGAACATACTTCAAATTCTTAACAGGTTTAGATAACGAAAAATGCGGTAAACTCACATTTTGATTTTGTAAAGCTGCCAAAAAACTATATATTCCCAGACTCTTATCGATAGTATTATGCGCAGATGATAAATGAGGTAATACTTCTTTATTGTGTGTTAACGACCACAAAACTACCCGATTTCCCTGTACAAAGACTTGAAGATCTTTTAATGCAATTTGATAACATTTATCAACACTCGCATCAGCTAAAAAAGGTATTTCATATTCACGTAACGATGGTCTGGCAACAACGTTACCGACTTTGCCTTGTGGAAAATGAACGATTTCAGCCAATATTGCCTCAGGATAACAACTTTGCTGATACTGTAATTCTTTTTTCACAGAATTAAGTAACCCTTCATCTAAATGGCAAAATCGCCCCATTGTTTTCACTGAAGACGGACCGCCACACCCTTTGAAGTAAAATAAAACATCTTCATTATTTGCCTCAGCAGTACTATTGCAGATTAAAGATCCACTCACAAAAAATGATGCAGGAAACTGTTTTTTATTATTCCCGTTTAATGATTTAAACATTTTTTTGCTTAAAACAATCTCCTCTGCTTGGGGCTTTTTCAAAATTTCATCAAAAATCAATCGATCAACACTATTCCATCGAGTATTTTCATTATTTAATTTTTCATTAAACGCAATACCATCAATTAATGGCGTATCGACATCGCTTTGATTTGAAAACCCAATGCCATTTTCATCATCTAGCACTTCTAAAAGAGAAACAGCATGCCCCCCATACCTTTCAACAAAACGATTTTTAAATACATCCAGCCCCTCATTTATAAAGGAGCTAATTGTTATCAAACCTGCTAAATCATCTAAATCGGTTGTAATTCGGGAAACAAACGCTTGAGATATTTTTAAATCAGGTACGTCGTGCCATAAATCCGTTTGTATGCAAGTATTTTCATTAACATCAATGGGAAGTGAAGATAACAAATTTGGTATTTCTCGGTAAAGAGCACAATGTTGACCTAAACCTCTATCTAAATTAGCTAACAGTAATTGACTATCTCTTATTGTTTTTGCTTCATCGACCAAGCCATAACGATGAAACGCATCAATAAAACCATCACAACAACCCGAATTCGTGATTGAGATAGGCAACACCACTTCTAAAACATCCGCGTCAATCATGTCACGTATAAATTCACGGGCATCATCTTCAGTAATGTCAGCATCAAGACTGCAAATACTTTTAACCAAATTAATAGTGGTTGATTTTTCTTGGCATTGATCTATGGCTGTTTGAACAAAGATATTAGAATCCACACTAGAAAGACTATACAACTGCTGTGTAGATTGACTCTGGCTTTCAATATAGCGAATTTTCTCATTCAAGCTATAAATAGTAGCGTTTGCTTTTAACTCAACTTTATTAAAAACAGCATCATTTAAACTGATCGACTTCTTTAACTGAAATGGGATCAGCATATCTAATCGACTCTTTCGTCTAAATTTTGATTTGCTTATTTGCAAGTTGTGATCCGAACCAATAAAACCTTGGGTAATGCCGGAAAAAGTGCCAAAGGGTGTACTACGACTACACATTCTAATAAAGTACTTTGTTAGAACATGCTCAATTTTTTTTCCTTTTTTACTTTCAGGATCTTTTAGCCAATATTCAATGCGGTCAGTAAACGAAGGGGAAGCCAGATACAGTGCCTCTTTAACCTCTGCGTTATCTATCCATAGTATTAATTTTTCTCTAAGGGACTTCTCATCGCCACACCACTCAAACAAACTATTCAAACTTTGTTTAGGGAAACGTAAAACAAAAAAATTAGAACTAATAATTTTTTGCTTTATCGGTGTGGCTTTATTTATATTCATAATTTGACTTAAGACAACAATAAAAACTCATCCCAACCAGTGGCAGGAGAATGAATTACCGATAACAAGGAAAGCCCAATACCAGAATAACCAATAAGAAGACCACGCCCGTCTAAATACTTTTGAGTAGTTTTATTCCAGGGCATCAAGCCATTAAGGTTTGGTTGACTCTTACTCATATTGAGTGTTTGTTCAGACCAATAATAGCAAGAATTTAAGAATTCCTTATTCCCAGTTTCTTGATATAAGCGCATATAAATCAAAGAGATCCCAGAGCTTCCATGGCATAAAGCAGCATCTTTTACAGGGTTATTAAGCACATTTCGTTTAGTCGTCTGTAAAGCTGTAGATAAGCCAAGCTGAAGTAAAGGATCAGAACACAGGGTTTTTGCTGCTTTTATCAATTGTAATGAATTGGCTAAATCTCCATAACACCAACCTAATAAACTCTGCGTTTTCAAACCAGCATGAGAAGGAAAAACTGAAACACCTTGATGAGCAACAGCTTGACTAGTCAAATAACCAGTCAAATTTTGCATTAATCCTATTGTGGTTTTGGTCAAGACATTGCCTTCAACCATTTTACGTAATAAACCTAAAACACCAAAATTACCATGAGCTATACCTAAGTCTACTTGTGGTGATGGCATATCAGATCGAATAAATTGTGAATATGGATTTGTTACCCAACAAATGCCATCGTCTATTTTTTCAGACAATGAATGTAGTAAACTTATAACTTTATTACATATTTGAGCACCTGATTTTTTGCTCGAACGTTGCTGAGCATACATACCAATACCGACAAGACCATATAATAGATCATATTCCCAGTGGTCAGTAGACAACAAATCGAGTAAACACTCGTCAATGTCAACATTATGATCTATTTGTTTGTTCATCCCAAGATAATCAAGCACCCATCCCAAACCCGTTATTCCATCAGCCAATGAAAGATCTAAATCGGCATTATGAGCTTGATCAAATATTGATTCTTTAAGGTTATCAATTAAATTTTCAGGGAGAACATTAGGATAAAACTGATGAAATGAACTTAAGAAAAGTAACTTTCCCCCAAGACCTCTTATAAGTGACAAGTTATCTTCAACAGGTTGTACTTGAACCTTCTCTACAATTTCAAATAGAAGTGAAGATAAATCATTTATTAATAGATTCTGCTCCCTACCCTGAATAGAAACTAGTTGGTTTTTCGGTAAATCAGACTGCATACAATCAATAAAATCCATTCGTGAATATTATATGTCTATTTGTTATTTGACTTAATATCAATTAAATATTGTCGAACAATTTACAACAGTATTATTGGAATGTAAAACACTAAATCAGTGCGCGCAGAGTAAGCGGAGCTTAATTAAACAATTGTCAACCCGACGGTGAGTACCTTATTATACAGTGGAAGCGTCATAACTTTAGTTTTAAGAGGTTGTAATCTATACTGTGGTGACATGAACTTGGCTCTTTCCACTTTCCTGTTGGTCAGATTTCCAGCATCCTGTAACCCTGTAGATCCAGGGTCAATCTTTGA